>CAYGHU010000049.1:0-10995 GCA_964349785.1 uncultured Dehalococcoidaceae bacterium
CGCTGAAGGCGGCCGGCGGGTAGCGGGACTCCTTGCTTCGGGCAATGCGCCGGCTGGTCAGCCCGATCCACGCCGCTCTGTCGAAGAGACGTCCGCCCGGAAGGTGGACTCCGGAATTGCCTCGAACATCGCCACAAACTCCTCGGGAACTTCGATGTCCATGAGCGTCCTGAATGTGCCATCCAGTGCCCGGCCCGCGACGAGGAAGCGACAACCGAGTGCGCGCAACTCCTCGAACGCCGTCTGCATCGCCGCGTCGCCGCCGTAGTACCGAGGCTCGACCAACCGCACCGCAGTGTCCCAGCCAAGGACGAAGACGGAACCGGGAAAGAGCCGCCCCTTCTCGATGAAGGTGGGCGCGCGCGTCAGCGCCACTCGCCCCCAGCCTCGGAACTGCTCCGTACGCCGGAGCACCTCGTCCTCGGTGAGCGACGGCTTATCGACGTTCACGACGGAAATTTCGAACGTGACCTCGCCGCCAGTCTGCGCTTCGGCGGCCCGCGCCAGGAGTTCGTGGCCCTCGTGTAGCGGATTGAACGAGCCCGGGAGCAACAGCGGAGCGCCAAGGTTCGCGTCCGCCCGCGCTGTGCCATCAGGCTCGACGAGGAGGAGGCGCACCTCGGCATCTGCCGGCGTCAGCAGGCGACGGACAAGCGCCCGCACGCTACACCTCGATCGCTTCCAGCAGCATCTCGAGTGACCGCTGCGCGATCTGCGTCATCACCTGCACCCGCGTCCCGGCAAAGACGTGCTCCTCCACCAGCGTCCCCGCTGTCGAAGTAACCGCGATGACCACCGACCCCACTGGCTTCGAGGAGCGCCGGCCGTCCTGTGGCCCAGCGATGCCGCTTTCGGCCACGGCGTATGTCGCGCCCGCCCGCGCACGCATCCCCTCAGCCAGCGCGGTCACCAGCTCCGCGCTCACCGCCCCGTACGTCGCGAGGATATCGCCGGCGCGGTCGGAGACATCCTGTTTGGCTTGCCGGGTGTACGCCACAACGCCGCGCTCGAACCACCTCGAAGCGCCGGGGACGCTGAGCATGCGGGCGCTGATCAGACCGCCTGCGGTCGTCTCCACGACGGCAACTCGCGCGCCTCGGGCCAGCAGCGCCTCACCGGCCGCCGCCGCCAGTTCGTCCCGCTCGAAGGGCAACATCGATCCATCCAATCGGAACAGGGACACTCCCGACCAAGTGTAGCGAGACACTGGTGATCCGTTCGTGATCCGTATGCACACTCGCACTCTCGCGCGCTCTCGTGCGAACATAGGACACCTATGGATGAACTGAACCAGCGCGTCGCCGAGCTCCTCGAACGCGTACGAGATGTGCAGGTGCGACTTTGACCTGCCCAATCTGGAACGCGAACTAGCCGGCCTCCGCGAACAGAGCGCAGCCCCCGACCTGTGGGACGAACCGCAGCGCGCACAGACGCTGATGAAGCGCATTGCGAGGCTGGAGTCGGTAACCGACACGTGGGCTGACCTCGAACGGGGCCTCACTGACCTCGAAGAACTGCTGACGCTCGCGGCGGAGACCGAGGAGTCTGAACGCGATGCCTTGCTCGCCGACATGGACACTGATCTCCAGAAGCTGGAGCGCCAGTTCGCGGACCTCGATTTCGCCCTGACCCTCGGCGGCGAGTATGACGACCACAACGCCGTCGTCGACATCCACGCGGGCGCGGGCGGCACCGAGGCCCAGGACTGGGCCGAGATGCTATTGCGCCTGTACCTGCGCTGGGCCGAACGACGAGGCATGAAGACCGATATCCTCTCCGTCAGCGGCGGGGAGGAAGCCGGCATCAAGTCCGCGAGCATCCGGATCGAGGGCGATAGCGCCTACGGACTGCTACGTTCGGAGCGCGGCGTGCACCGGCTGGTGCGCATTTCCCCCTTCGACGCCTCGCACTCGCGTCACACGAGCTTCGCCCTCGTCGAGGTCGTGCCGGAAGTTGAAGCGGGCGACCCGACGATCGAGGTCCGGCCGGAGGACTTGCGCATCGACACCTACCGCGCGAGCGGTCACGGCGGCCAGAACGTGCAGAAGAACGACACCGCGGTACGGATCACACATCTGGCGACAGGAATCGTCGTGACCTGTCAGAATGAGCGGTCACAGGGCCGCAATCGCGACATGGCGATGCAAGTGCTCATGTCGCGGCTGTTGGAACGCGAGCTCGCACGTCGCGAAGCGGAACATGCCGCAATCAAGGGCGAGCATGTCGAGGCGGGCTGGGGCAATCAGATCCGATCCTATGTGCTCCAACCGTACAGAATGGTGAAGGATCTGCGTACTGGCGTGGAGACGAGCGACACAAGCGCTGTCCTCGACGGCGATATCGATGAGTTCATCACCGCGTACCTGCGCGCGCAGGTGGGGCACGAGGGGGAGGAGTCGAGCCAGTGACGGCGACGAGAGTCAGCATTGCAGCACGGCGCACGTACCTGCGCGCCCGGCCCGCTCGTATCACCGTGCTGGCTATCGTCATGGCACTGACAATGGCCGCCGTCCTGACAAGCAGTCAGGCCCGGTCGGTACACGCCCAGACAATCCAGACCGGGCAGCCGACGGTGATATCGAAGGATCCGGCTGCAATCACCTTCTCGCTGCGCGTAAATACGACCTCGGGCCTGGAGTCCGCCAGGCTGGAGTACCAGGTGCGAAACCCCGACGGCAGCGTGGGCGGCGGCAGCGACGCCAGCGTCAGTCCTGGCAATGAGGTCGACCTGACCTTCACCCTGACGACGCGTGACGGGCAGCGCTACATACCGGTCGGCTCCCGGTTCACCTACCACTGGCGACTGACCGCCAACGATGGCACGACTACACAGACCCCGGACGCAGACTACCTCTTCCTCGACGGCCGCTATCAGTGGCGCTCACAGGCAGACGGGCAGGTGACCGTCTACTGGTACGGCAACAACGATGCGAACGCCGTCGCCGCACTGCAGGCGTCCCAGTCCGCGCTCCAGGAGACGGGCGCACTGCTCGAAACCAGCGTCCCCTACGACGTCCGCCTCATCGTGTATCGCAGCGAGGAGGATGGAAAGCTCGCGATGCGCCAGCAGAGCGCCACCTTCGACGCACAGATATCGACCGGCGGACAACGCGTCGCCCCGGACATCATCTTCGTCTTCGACAATGTCCCTGATGTCGTCCGGCACGAGACAGGGCACGTCGTCACGCATGTCGCCGGCGACGGGCCGTTCGTCGGTCTCCCTTCGTGGCTCGACGAGGGCACTGCCGTCTACTCGCAGCGGACCCCCGGCCCATACGAACCAGCAGTCCGGGCGGCTATTCAGGCGAATCGCACACTGTCACTGCGTTCGATGCAGCAAGCTCCGACCCGTCCCGAGGACGTGAACGTCTTCTACGGCCAATCGTGGTCGACCGTGAAGTACCTCATCGACGAATTTGGGCAGCCGAAGTTTGTTGAGTTGTACCGGACAATCCGCGAGGGCTCGCGCATCGACGACGCACTGAACGCAGTCTACGGCTTCAACCAGGACGGGCTCTACAACGCCTGGCGACAGAAGAACGGGCTCCAGCCAGTCGCGACGAGCGGGCCGTCCGGCGCCGGGGCGGCGGCGGCCCAAGGTACGCGTGCCCCCCTCGGCGTCCCCACGAGCAGCAGCGGCGATGCATCCAGCGACCAGCCGGCATCCACTCCCGCCACTGGCGACGATGCCACATCGACGGATTCGGAATCCGGCAGCGGGTCGAATACCACGATGGCCCTGGTGGTGGCCGTGGTCACCCTCGCCGTAGCCGGCACACTGGGCAGTAGCGGCCTCCTCCTCATGCGTCGACGCCGCCACTGACGGACCCGCAAGGCTAACGGCCGGGGACGTACAGGCCACTTGCCGTCTGTGGCGGCGGTTCCTGTCCGCTCTCCGCGGCGAGACGCGCGATCTCATCGTCCGTGTAGAACGGCGTCGATGCGATGGTTTCACGTGAAACACTCCCGTCGTCGCCGCTTGCCGTGCGACGGATCTGTTCTGCCAGCTCTGGCTCATCCCATACGCCCAGATGCCGCCGGTTGTCGATCAGCACGACCGGGATCTCATCCACGGCACGAGCCGACGCCAACATCGGGAATTCAGCGATCTGGATGAAGGACGCGCGGACGTGTTTCGACTCGGCGGCGAAGGCTGCGGCGAGCCGCAACATATGCGCCGAGTACGCGTCGTACGGCGCGCCCATCACCTCGAGCGTGACGTCCGTCTGGAGAGACGCGAGCTTCTCCCAGGTCTCCTCCGCAACGTGCGCGGCGCCGAGGCTCAACAGCGCAATGGCATCGAGCATCGCCGGGAAGAGCAGCCCCAGCCACAGCCCAGTGAAACGAAACTCACACCCCTGGACCCCTCGGAGTACCGTCACGGGCGGGCGTTCGATGCCTGCCTCCTGCGCGCGCTGCGCGTGCCGGTCAAGGTCGTAGAGTGTGACCGATAGCCCCGGGTGCAATGAGGCGAGCTGCCGGGCGACGGCAACAACGTCCTCACAGTGGGTGCACGGATCGCGGTCCGTGCGGATCAACGGTGACTCCCTGCGCGTCCAGACCTCGATCGCGACCGGAGTCTCGAGATTCTGTTCTAGGTAGGACGCGACTTGAGACTGCTCCTCCTTGCTCAAGCGGGCGCCCGTCATCGCCTGTCTCCATCGCCGGGATCCTCGGCCAGCGCGCGCGCTCCGAGGAAGAGGCGCTGGAACGCGGTCAGCATCGTCAGCACGGCCAGTATCCACAGCGCGGCTCGCAGCCAGCCGAAGAGGAGCGCCACACCGAGCACCACCACACGTTCGGGCCGCGTAAAGAGCCCGTCCTTCATGGAAACGCCGAGCCCTTCCGCGCGCGCGCGGACGTACGAGACCATGAGTGAACCGACGATCGCGACGAACGTCAGGGCCGCTTGCTCATCATGGCCACGGTCGAGCGTGTACAGCAGCACACCGAACAGGACCACCGCCTCGGACAGGCGGTCGAACGTCGAATCGAGCAACGCGCCAAAGCGGCTCGCCTTGCCCGTCATGCGCGCCAGCGCCCCGTCCAGCATGTCCAGCGCGCTGGCGAGCAACATCACGATGCCGCCAACCATCAGTTCCCCTTGAGCGATCAAGAGTCCCGCAACACCGTTCCCAAGCAGTCCAGCCACAGAGAGCATGTTTGGCGTGACGCCCAGCGCGGCAAGCGCGCGGACGATCGGGTCGAGCACGGCCGCCGGTGCGCGCGACGGCAGAAGCCGCATCGAGGTCATGCGTGCCACAGGGCAGACTCGGTGATGGATGGCGGCTGCGTCGGCACCCGCGCATAGCGCAACCGTTCGTAGTACGACAATACCTGCTGGGTGACCCGCGGCCAGGAGAATTCGTCGGCCCGCTTGCGACCCGCGGCGCCCAGAACCGTCCGCGCGTCCTTGTCCCGTACGAGTGCGGTCAACGCATCTGCCAGCGCGAAGTTGTCCTGAGGAGGCACGAACAACCCTTCTACCCCATGCGTCATCACTGAGGCATATCCTTCGATGTTCGAGGCGACCACCGGCAAGCCAGCCGCCATGCCTTCCACAACGACATACCCGAACGACTCGTTTCCCGTGGCGGGTGAGCAGAAGATGTGCGAACTGCGGTGGTAACGAGGCAACTCTTCGTTAGAGACGTGGTCGGCGAAGACGATGCCGCGCCGTCCGCTCCGCTCGATCGAGTTGCGATAGCGCCTCAATCGCCGGGAGTCCCGGCTGACGACGATGAGCCTCGTATTCGGGTCGCGCGCGTTCACGGTACCGAAGGCCCGGATCAGATACGGCAACCCTTTGCGCTTCTCCGCCCGGCCCACATACAGGATGTTGATCATCCCATCGTCAAATTCCGGCAAGGGCTCGATGCCAGGGTTGTCGAAGTGGCCGATGTCGATTCCGTTCGGAATGATGTTATAAAAGCCGGGGTAGTAGCGCCCGACGTACTGTGCCGCCGGCGGCGAGACGGCGATCTTGCCGTCGAGCTCCCGGAACCAGCGTCTCAGCAAGATGCGCCAGTATGAGTACAGGCGGCTGCCGCCGTCCTTGTGCGCGTGAAACGTCCCGACGTTCACCACATCCGGGTTCACGGCACGTGAGTGACGCAGCACCTGGAGTGGCAGCGTCGGCATGAGCGGCTCGTGGATGTGGACGACGTCGAACTGTTCCTGCGCGAGCACGCGCCTCACCTGGCGGCCAAGCCTGGGGTCGAAGGCGATACGCGCGTGCGAGCCGGAGACGGGGACAGACACCGGCGTCCCCGCGACGATGACCCGGTCATCCGCGACGGGGCCGTTTGCGGGGGCCAGGATACGCACTTCGTGGCCACGCGCCATCAGCTGCTTCGCCAGCTGATCTACGTGCTGATTGGCCCCGCCAGGCGTGAGCCAGTCGTACGGCGAAACGAGCGCGACTTTCATCGACGGACGATCCCGCCGAGGCGTTTGACGTGCGGGCCCAGCACCTTCTTCGGCGTCACAGAAAGTCCTCGCACCTGCTGGATGGCGAGGCGACGTACCCCAATCGTGCGAAGTCCGACTTGGTTGCCTTTCAGCCCGGCAGTCTCCCGCGCGAGGATGGCGGAGCGCAGCTCCACCGCGGTGCGCCCAGGAAAGAGCGTAGTCGCCGTGCCCACCTCTTCCGGGAAATGCGCGTCGCTGCCGCCGGTCTCCGCCAGGCCGTACCGTTCGCGATTCAGCCGCAAGGCTTTCGCGCCAGTGACACGGCCCGCGAGCGTCAGGTTCGCCACCTCGATGCCGTCGGGAATAGTCTCAGGGTCACCGTTGGCCAGCAGCCGTTCCAGTGCTCGCTGCCCGATCGAGCGCGTGAGGTAGGAGAACGGATGCGGGATGACGGCCAGACCGCCAGCTCGATGGATGGCCGCGATCGTTTCTCCCAGCGGCCGCAGCGGCCGCAGCGGCTCGTCCACCCACAGGGCGAGCAGGTGCCCCGACCGCGTGGTGAGTTCGACTCCCGTCACGAATTCGAACCGGTACGCGCCGCGCGCGTGCACCTCGCGAGCCAGCAGAGCGCCGCCGATGTCGTCATGGTCTGTCACGGCGATGACATCGAGGTCGGTCATCATCTCGACACGAGCGAGGAGCTCCTGCGCGTCGGCCATGCCATCACCATACGACGTGTGGACTTGCAGGTCGGCGGTCCCGAACCAGCCAGGCGTTGGGGAGCCGATCGCCTCGCCATTGAGAGGACTGATCATAGTGGCCATTGTACGTGCGCAGCGGGGGCGGCGCAGCGGAGTGGCGACTACAGCGCCAGTCCCGACCAGACCGGCTGCAACGGGAACCACTGGTCGGGCGCCAGACGGATGCCGTTCTCCAATGCCGACGCCATCGTCCGCATCCCCGCATCGAGGTCCGCTTCCCGATCCTTCGAGCGTTGCAGGGTAAACGCCGGCTCGATATGCACCCGGAACCGTTCCTCTTCTGTACGCACGACGAACGCGGGCAGCACCGGCGCGCCCGTGCGCAGCGCGAGGTCGACGGCCCCCGTCGGCAGCCGTGCCCGTTCGCCGAAAAAGACCGTCGGGTGCCCGTTGTGCAGGATGTCCCGGTCGCCCAGGATCGCCAGCACGCCTCCCTTACGGAGATGCGTAAGCGCCTCGCGCACGGCCGGCAAGCTGACCGGCACGAAGCGCGCCCCCGGCGCCGCCCGCATCCGATGCACGAACTCGTTCACGCGCGGCGGCGAGAGCGGTTCCGTCAGCACCATCAGGTCAAACCCCAGCCGCGCCGTGGCGCGTACGAAGTACTCCGGGTTCCCCAGGTGCGCCGAACAAACGATGAGACCGCATCCCCGGTCGTACGCCTCGAACCAGTGCTCCAGCCCCTCGATTGATTCGATCTCATCGAAGGCCGCCTCGATCGGCAGATGCGGCGTGCGCGCGAAGTCGGCGTAGTAGCGGGCCGCCGAACGCACACACCCACGCGCGGCTCGGTCACGGTCACGCCGGGTGCTCAGCGGCCCCAGCACGTGGCGCATGTGGTCCGCCGTTACCCGGCGCACCCTCGGCGAGGCATACCACGTGAGCGTGCCGCCGACGTTGGCAATCACTACCCCGAAATGCGCGGGGAGCCGCCCCAGCACCCGGACGAGAAACCATAGCCATGCAAAACGAAGCACGAGGCTAGTTTCCGCCCTTCCGGTCAGCGACCCACAGGTTCCGGAAGATGTACCACTGGTCCGGATGCTGACGCACCATACCTTCAAGCGCGTGCATCGTCGCCTGTGTCAGCTCGCGCACGTCGTGCTCGTGGTCGCCGCTGGGGGTGAACCGCACCGGCTGGATCTGGCCGGCCACGCGCTCGCTGCGGCCGATACGCGGCAGCATGACCGCGACGACGGACGCGCCGGTGCGCAGCGCGATGCGTGCGGGACCATCCGCGACGGCGATAGGGCCATCGAAGAACTTGACCGGCACGCCCTGCCCTTCCTGTGGCACGTCGATCAGCATTGCGACTACGTCATTCCTTCGCAGCGCGCGCAGGATGCTCGGCCCCATGCGCTCCGCCGCCAGGATCTCCATGCCGAGGTGCCGGCGCGCGCGGAGCACCAGGTCGTTGAGCCGTGGGTCGCCGAACGTGTCCGCGATGACGGAGATCGGGATGCCGTGTTCAGCGACCGCCGCCGCGCCGAGATCCCAGTTCCCGAAGTGCAACGTGACGAACACAATGCCGTTTCCCGACCGTTCCGCCTCGAGCCGATCCCATTCATTGAATACGACGCGCTGGCGCACCTCCTCCGCGGTCACGCTTGTGAAGCGGAGGAAATCGACGAGATAGATCGCGTAGTTCGCGAACGAGGCTCGTGCGAGCCGTCTCGCGTGCGCCTCGTCCCCCTCAATCACATGCGTCATGTTGCGGATGCAGCGTTTGCGACCGCCCGCCCAGGCGTAGAACGTGAGCAGGCCAAAGAAGCCAGCGACCGCGTAGCTGACGCGCACCGGAACCGCCCTGGCGACCGCAGAGCCTAGCCGGAACGCCCAGTACACCGCCATGCGCTTCTCTCGTCGTCAGCCGGCGATGTACGTCTCAAGGCGGTCGCGCGCCACGTCGTCATGCAGTTGTTGCGGCGGCGATTTCATGAAGTACGCGGACGGCTCGATCAGTGGGCCGGAGATTCCCCGGTCCAGCGCCAGCTTGGCACACCGGACAGCGTCGATGACTACGCCCGCAGAGTTGGGGCTGTCCCACACTTCCAGCTTTGTCTCGAGGTTGAGCGGCACCTCGCCGAACGTCGTGCCCTCGATGCGGATGTGGCACCACTTGCGGTCCTGGAGCCACGGCACGTGGTCCGAAGGCCCGACGTGGACGTCCGCATAGGGCATCTCGTAATCGATCTGTGAGGTGACGGCGTTCGTCTTCGATATCTTTTTGGACTCCAGCCGTTCGCGCTCGAGCATGTTCAGGAAGTCGGTGTTGCCGCCGAAGTTCAACTGGTAGGTGCGGTCGATGCGTACGCCGCGGTCCTGGAACAGCCGCGCCAGCACGCGATGCAGGATGGTTGCGCCGACCTGCGACTTGATGTCGTCACCCACGATGGGCAGTCCCGCCGCCCGGAACCGGTCGCCCCAGTACTCCTCGCGGGCTATGAACACCGGGATGCAGTTGATGAACGCACAGCCAGCGGCGAGCGCCTGCTCCACATACCACTTGGTCGCCTCTTCCGAGCCGACCGGCAGGTAGTTGATGACGACGTGGGTGTTCGTGCTCTTCAGGATGCCGACGATGTCCGCCGTCGGCCCAGGCGCCTTCGTGATGATCTGCGAGAGGTACTTGCCAAGGCCATCGTGCGTCATCCCGCGCTCGACGCGCACCCCGGTGTGCGGGACGTCGGCGAACTTGTAGGTGTTGTTCGGCTGCGCGTAGATCGCTTCCGACAGATCCTTGCCAACCTTGTTCACGTCGACATCGAACGCAGCGGTGAAGTTGATGTCACGGATGTGGTACCCACCCAAAACAGGGTGCATCAGGCCAGGTATCGTCTGGCCTTCCTCCGCGTCCTTGTAGAACTCGACTCCCTGGACAAGGGAGGAGGCGCAGTTGCCAACTCCAATGATTGCGACATTAATCGGCTCGGCCATCTCGGCTCCTCCTCGCGACTTGATCCCGAGGAACGACAATACTTCAGAAACGATGCATCGGACAAATAGATGAAATACATCTCACCTATCAGAATTGCTTATACTTGGTTCATGGCGCAACCACAGGCCAGAGGACAGCGAGGCGAGCAGGCTGCTTCGCCTGCCACGTTGAATTTGCACCTGCGCCAGTTGGCGTACCTGCGCGAGGTAGCCCGCCAGGGCAGCCTCACACGCGCGGCGGAAATCCTGTCGGTAAGTCAGCCCACCCTATCGCAGTCACTCGCCGACCTTGAGCGACGGCTCGGCGTCAGGTTGTTCGAGCCGGCAGGCCGCCAGCGACGACTGACCGACGATGGTAGGGAGGTGCTCGCGTTCGCCGAACGGCTGCTCGCCGAAACCGCTGAGTTGCAGGAGCGGCTCAGCGCGCGGGCCCGGGGCGAGCAGGGCAGCCTCCGCATCGGCATGATCGACGCCGCGAGCCTGTATGTCCTCCCCGAGGTCATCCAGCGCTACCGCCGCGCGCATCCGGACGTCGACCTCAGCCTCTACGTCGATACCAGCACCGAACTCACGCGCCGCCTGCGGACCTTCGACCTCGACCTTGTGTTCGCCGTCGGTCCTCCGGATGACGATCTGTGCGCCGAAGAGGTATCGCGAGAAGCGCTGTACCTGTACGCCCCGCCAGGGGAGCGAGCCGACACGCTCGATCCCGATACCGATTGGGTGTTGTACCCCGAGGGCTCTCGCACGCGTGCCATCATCGATCGTGGACTGGCGGCTCTGGGCATCCGGCCGAGGGTGGCCCTCGAAAGCCACAATCCCGAGGTGTTACGGCAGATGGTGGCGCTCGGTCTTGGCTGGAGCGTGCTACCGCTCTCAGTGGCAA
>CAYGHU010000050.1:0-4887 GCA_964349785.1 uncultured Dehalococcoidaceae bacterium
GGTGGAGCGGTCGGTGCTCGCCCGTGCGGTACAGTGGCATCTCGAAGACCGGGTGCTGGTGCACGGCAACAAGACGGTAGTGTTCCGGTAGGCATGCCGGGCGCGAACGGTTACGACGCGGGCGGCGCGGCAGCCTCGTCGCTCCTCGGCATGCTCTCGATGTTTCGCTTCAGGTTCTCCCCGTAGGTAACCATTGTTTTGCGCACGCGGCCGCGCATCAGCGGCTCGAAGATGCGCATGACGCCATACGTACGAATTTCGAGGTGGGTGATAAATCGAGTGCCACCCCCGGGTGCCGGCTCGAAGTCGTAGCGCTGAATCGGGCGGACCGAACCAGAGGTCGTCTCGATCACGACGAGCCGGTCCGGCTCGTACGCGGTGACCTGTTGGCCAAACTGTTGGCGGCCCATCATCTTCTCGGCAAGCTCGTACGACGTGCCCGCGTGCATCGGTGGTTGGTAGCCGATGACCTCGATGACGCTAGGCCGCCACTCGGAGAGCTTGATGGGGTCGGTCGCATAGGCGAAGACCTCGGCGACGGGCCGATCGATGGTGATGGCGTTCTCGGCGGTGAACATGGCGCGCCTCCTCCCGCATTGGCGCGGAGTATAGATCGTCGTCCTGCAGGCATGTCTTCCTTCTCGTACAATCGTGGTATGGGCCTGCTCGGACGCGTTCCGGACGGGGCAGGCTGAGGGGCGCATGCTTTCACGTGGCTTCATCGTGCTGTGGATTGCCATGGCCGTCGCGATGGCGGGCATCGGTATGGTGTCGCCGTTGCTGCCGGTGTACGTGCGCGACGAGCTGCACGGGCCGGAGCTGGCGGTCGCACTTTCGTTCTCGGGACTGGCGGTGACGCAACTGGCGATGTCGCCCATCGTCGGCCGCGCGGGCGACCGGTACGGGCCGAAGATCCTCATCGTGCTCGGTTTCCTTGTGTACGGTGCGGCGGGGGTTGGGTACCTCTTTTCGCATCACTGGTCGCTCGTCATCGTGTTCCGGCTGCTGTCGGGCGTGGGCGCCGCCGCGATCTTCCCTATGGCGCTGTCGTATGTCGGGCGGCTCGCGCCACCGGGGCGCGAGGGCACGTACATGGGCATGTACGCCGTCGCGGAGACGGCGGGATTTGGCCTCGGCCCGTTGCTCGGTGGTGCAATCCGGGATCTCGTAAGTTCTGAAGCGGCGTTCCTCACGATGGCTATCTTGCTTGGGGGGACCGGGTTGTTGGCGCTCGTGGCGTTGCCTGCGGTCCGGGGGTCGGAGCGTCCCGAGGTGGACAGGGGCGGCGAGCCCAGCGAGCGTCAGCTGTCATGGAGCAAGGTTGCCCGCCTGCCGATGGTACAGGCGGCGGTCGCCGCCCGCATTTGCGTCTCGACGAGCTGGGGCGCGGGGTCGACGTTCCTTGCTGTCTACGTGGTGAGTTCGGACGGCCTGAACACGGGCAGCGCGACGTTCGTCGGAATCCTCCTCGCGAGTCGCTCTCTGCTTGGAGGGATGTTCCAGCCGTTGACGGGGCGTCTGGCTGACCGCCTCAACCGGCGGTACCTTGTCGCGGGCGGACTTGGTGCAGCGGCGTTATGCCAGTTCATCATTCCGGACCTCCCATCGACGCTCGTCGATATTTCGTTCCTGGGTGACACGATCGTCGCCGCACCGTGGCTGCTCGTGGTCTTCGTTATCATCGGCTTGTCCGAGGCGGTCGCGATGCCGGCGCAGCAGGCGTTGTTTGTCGAAGCCGGACGCAGCGCGGGCATGGGCGCGGTCATGGGGTTGAATCAGATGGGCTCGTCGCTCGGCTTCCTCAGCGGGTCGTTGGTGGGGGCGGCGGTAGTCGGCGTGTTCGGGCTGGAGTCGGTGTTCCGGTTCGCTGGACTACTGGTGTTCGTGGGCGTAATGGCCTTCTGGTTCTTAATGCGCCGCGCGCAGGCGCAGCCCGCGCCAACGATATTTCACGAACTGATCCCGAGCTGCGCGGGGAGCGATTGACAATCCCCACCTGAGTGCTCGCTTGCAACGCACGCCATTGGTACAATATCGGCAATGACACCAGCCCCCGCGCCTGCGAGGCGCGGCCTTCGCCCATCGAGCAGTCCGCATTCGCCTTTCTGTCTCGAGGCGCTCCCTGCCTCGCTCCTGCGCACCATTCAGCAATTCGAGTACCACCAGTGAGTTTGTTCCGTCGCCTGTTTGGTGCTGACGCCGGTAATCGTCTGGCCAGCACTGTCATCCTCTACGATTCAGCGAACCCCGATACCGCCACAAATTCTGATGAAGCCGAGCATTCCACGGTTGACCGCCGCCGCCGCGGCGGACGTGGACGCGGGAAGAACAGCCAGGCTGCCGCGAACGGCGGCCCTGGAGTTGCCACGCCACAGGCGGCCGGGCCACCCCCGCGCGACGCGAGGCGGTGGCGGCGGCCGGCGCTGGCTTCGTTGGAAGCCCCGCTTCCCGAAGACGTGGCATTCCGGCCCGCTACCGAAGGCGGCGATGCCTCCATTGCGCCGCCGCGCCGCCGGCCTTCCGCACAACGCACCGACCGAGTGCTCCACGCGGGGATCAAGCAGTACGTCCCGCGCGTAGCGACTTCGATCGAGATTGCGCCACCGCCAAGCCTGACCGAAACCGAGGTGCTCTCGGACGAATCGGCTGAAGGCGAGGAGGTCCACAAGCGCCGCCGGCGCGGTCGGCGCGGCGGGCAGGGTCGGCGCCGTGTGAGCGAGGCCGGTGCATCCGCAGATACCTCGGAAGCCATCGAGCCCGAGGAGCACCACCAGCAGAACGGCCATGCGCCATCGGCTGTCCTTCCCGAAGACGTCATCGATCCGAGCCCTGCTCCGGCTCTGATTCCCGTCGATGTCGACCCATCGAGGTTTCCGCCCGCATTTCGCGCGCTCGGACTCGATGACCGGACGCTGGCACTGGTCGCCACCCTGGGCTTTACGGAACCCACCCCAATACAGCAGCAGGCGATTCCATTGTTGCTGCGAGGCCGCGATGTCGTCGGCATCGCTCAGACCGGGACCGGCAAGACGCTCGCATTCGGTCTCCCTATGGTCGAACGGCTTGATGCAGGCCGGCGTACGGCGCAGGGCCTCGTGTTGGTCCCGACGCGTGAACTCGCGCAGCAGGTGCTCGACGTGCTCACCCGGCTTGGACAGACGTACGGCCTCGACGTGGTGGGCCTCCTCGGTGGGCGGTCGCTGGATCGCGATTTCCAGGCGCTGGAACGGCATCCGCAGATTGTCGTCGGCACCCCCGGCCGGGTAATCGACCATTTGCACCGCGAAACGCTCTCGCTGGCGGACGTACGCTACGCCGTCCTCGACGAGGCTGACCAGATGCTCGACATCGGATTCATGCCCGACATCACGCGCATCCTGAGCCGGACGCCTCGTGCGCGACAGACCGCGCTGTTTTCCGCCACGATGCCGCATTCGATCCTCCGGTTGGTGCGCCGCTACATGCACGAACCGGAGACGGTCACGATCGCCCCTGAGCAGACGACCGTTGAGACGGTGGAGCAGGTCTACTTCGAGGTCGCGCAACGCGACAAGGTGCGGGGGCTCAAGGAACTGATCGAGCGCGAACTGCGCGGACGCACCCTTGTCTTCTCGCGGACGCGCCGGGGCGTCGACTATCTGGCAGACCAGCTTCAGGGCGCTGGCATCCGCGTGGGTGCGCTTCATGGCGACATGGATCAGCGCAAGCGCGACCAGGTGGTGCAGCAGTTCCGCGGCGGCCAACTGGACATCCTCGTGGCCACGAACGTGGCGGCACGCGGCCTCGACATCCCCGAGATCACCCACGTCCTGAACTACGATGTCCCCCAGAACGCCGAAGAGTACGTCCATCGCATCGGCCGCACAGGGCGCGCCGGGCGCGAGGGCAAAGCCATCACCTTCGTCTGCGAACGCGACATGGCGGAGTTTGACACGCTACTGGCCGCGTTCGGCGATCGGCTCCAGAAAGAGCATCTCGAGCTGTACACGTAGCGGTCATCCATTCGCCTTTCGACGATACGATCCCTTCTGATCGCTGGCGGCCAGTACTACTCGTTCTCCGGGTCTGGTTGTGTCTCCCGGTGCCGGTCGGTGAGCAATCCGAAGGTATCGGGAATTGGCGCCTCGGGGACGAAGTCTGGTGGCAGCTTCGCGCGGAGGGAGAACACCACCGCTGTGGCCAGGATGGCTGCAATCGCCAGCAACGAGGCCCAGATCGGGACGTGGTAGATGTCCGTAAGCAACATTTTTACGCCAACGAGTACGAGGATAGCCGCAAGGCCGAACTTCAAGTACACGAGGCGGGCGGCGACGCCGGCCAGCAAGAAGTACAGCGAACGCAATCCGAGAATCGCGAAGACATTCGATGTGAACACAAGGAATGGGTCACGCGTCACGGCGAATATGGCCGGAATCGAATCGACAGCGAAGATGAGATCGGTGGTTTCAATGACGACGAGGACCGCGAACAGCGGGGTGGCAACAAGCAGGCCGGCCTGCCGGACGAACAACTTCTGTCCATGGTATTCGGTAGTGAGCGGGACGAAGTGCTTGAGCCATCTCAGTACGCGGTTTTCGCTTGGGTCGAGCGTGAGATCCTGGTGCCGGAACATTTTGATCCCCGTGTATATGAGGAATGCTCCGAAGACGTACAGAATCCAGTCGAACGCATCGAGGAGTGCCGCGCCAGCGAAAATGAATATCGCGCGCATGGCGAGTGCACCCAGCACACCCCAGATCAGCACCCTGTGCTGATAGATAGGGGGGACGGAGAAGAACGAGAAGATCATCACGAAGACAAAGACATTGTCGACCGAGAGGCTCTTCTCGATTAGATAACCAGCGAGGTATTCCCCGGCGGCAGTGCCGTCCTGGAACAGCCAGAGCA
>CAYGHU010000050.1:4987-10951 GCA_964349785.1 uncultured Dehalococcoidaceae bacterium
AGATAACCAGCGAGGTATTCCCCGGCGGCAGTGCCGTCCTGGAACAGCCAGAGCACAGCACCAAAGGAGAGCCCGAGAGCGACCCAGAGGCCGCTCCAGTATGCGGCCTCACGTATGGAAACTTCGTGAGCGTCGCGGTGCAGTACAAAGAGATCGAGTGCGAGCATCGCGACGACGAACGCAATGAACCCACCCCAAGCAAGGAGATCAAGTGGCACGACGGGCAATTCCCTTCTGTCGACCGCGTTTGGTCAGGCAGAAGGTCTTGCCCACCTAGCGTACTGAGAAAGTACACGAGGTAGCGTCACCGGGCGCGGAGGCCGTATTGACGATGACGCGTTGGGGGCTACTCCCCTTCGCTGGCAGCATAACACGCCCGAGGTTTGACGTTTCGCCGCCGGCTTTCTACCGTCATGCGGTGAGCGATGCGCTGCCAGACTACGTCCGAGGGCTCCTCGATCCCGTCGCATACCCACAGCGGCCCCAGGAGGTCGAGCTCGTCCAGACGCACATCTCCTACGTCTTTCTCGCTGGTGACGTCGTGTACAAGACGAAGAAACCGGTGGACTTCGGGTTCATCAACCAGGTGTCTTCCGAGGCACGCGAGCGCTTCTGTCACGATGAGGTGCGCCTGAACGCTCGCCTCGCGCCCGATGTCTACCTCGGTGTCGTGCCGGTGGTGCGGACGGCCGAGGGCCGCTACGCCGTCGAGGCGCCGGGCGAAGTCGTCGAGTGGGCGGTCAAGATGCGCCGTCTGCCGGACGGCCGGACGCTCGACCGCGTGCTCGCCACCGAAGGCGTCCCGCCACACCTCGCCGAGTGGCTGGTGCGGCGGCTCATCGCCTTCCACGAAACGGCGGCCATCGTCCCCAACGACCCGTCCTATGCCGGCGGTCCGGCCGAACGCGCCTGGTGGGCGCGCGAGTACAGCGAGGCGACGGGGTTCATCGGCGATACCTGGCGCGCGGAGGACGCCGCAGCCACGCGCGCCTTCGTTGAGCGGACCATCGAGGCGGAACAGGCCCTCTTCGACGAGCGGCTCGCCCAGGGCCGAGTCGTCGAGGGCCATGGCGACCTGCAGGCGAAGCACGTCTACCTCCTCGACGGCGGCGAGACCCTTGCCATCGTCGATTGCATCGAGTTCACGGACTGGTTCCATTTCCGTTACCTCGATATCGGGTACGACATTGCCTTCTTGGCCATGGATCTCGAGGCGCAGGGGTACGCCGGCCTAGGCGACGAGGTCGCGGGTCGCTATCTCGCGGTGGCCCACGACGAGACAATGGGCGTCCTGCAGCCTCTTCATCGCGCTTTTCGGGCGTTTGTGCGCGGCAAGGTAGAGTCCATCGGCGCCCACGCACCGGAGATGCCTGATCTGGAGCGAAAGCGCCTCACTGAGTCGGCAGCACGATACTTCAGGCTGGCCGCCGAGTATGGCCGCCGGCGCGCCGCCCCTTGCCTTGTGGTGATGGCGGGACTGCCCGCCACCGGCAAGTCGACGGTGGCGGGGACGCTTGCAGCGCGCATCGGCGCGGCGTATCTGTCGTCGGACGCCACGAGGAAGCAGCTTGCCGGTCTTGATCCGCGGGTCCGGGCTGATGATGCGTTTCGGGCGGGTCTGTACGGTGCCGAGATGACAGAGCGCACCTACGCCGAACTGCGACGCCGCGCGGCGCTGCATCTGTCAGCCGGCCGGCCGGTTGTCCTCGACGCGATGCATGGACGGACCGGGGAGCGAGCAGCCGCGCTGGAAATCGCACGGTCGCACGGCGTGCCGGCCGTCATCGCCGAACTGCGGCTGGACGCCGCCGCCGCTCGGACGCGTATCGAGGGCCGTATGGACGACCCGCTGCGCACGTCCGACGCCACGTGGGAGCTGTACGCACTGCAGCGGGACCGCTTCGAGCCTGTACGCCCCGAAGAAGGCACGCACCTGGCTATCGATGCTTCACTGGATCCCGCGGTGCTCGCGCGGACAATCGCGGATGCGCTCCCCCGCTCCTCTTGACGTCGGCGCTTCGTGTTGTACGCTCGCTCATGATCATTGGCATAGAGATCCGCTGGGGGTGCCTCCGGGCTGAGAGGCAACGGCGCTTACAGGCGTTGACGCCAACCCCTCGAACCTGATCACGGTCATCCGTGCGTAGGAATGCGGTTCGGTTCCCGAACATCAGGCCAGCGTTTCGATGTGCTCGACGCTGGTTTGTCATGCATCCGGCGTCTAGCACCCTCGTCAGCTGGCCTCATTCAGGAGCAGCGGTCTCGCAAATTAGGGAGGACCCTGAGATGCGGACCATCCGTATCGCGACGATGCTCACCGTCGTCGCAATTCTGACTGTATTGGCGGCGAGCTGCGGTAGCGATGAGAGTGGCGTGACGACCCTCGTCGTCGTCTCACATGAGTCGTTCGACGTCGACCGGGAGCTGCTCGCCACATTCGAGCAGCAATACAACGCGAAGGTCGAGATCCGGCAGGGTGGCGACGCGAACGAGGTCGTAAACCGTGTCCTGCTGAATGCGGGCAATTCGGAAGGTGACGTCCTGTTCGGCATCGACAACCTGACCTTCCCCCGGACCGAGGGGAAAGGCGTGTTTGAGGAGTACTCGGCTGTCCGCCGCGAGCAGATTCCCGCTGATATCCGGGCGCAGTTCGGCGATTCGACAGCGGTGACGCCCATCGACTACGGCTACGTGGCGTTGAACTTCGATAAGGCGCATGGGCAGCCGCCTACTCGCTTTGAGGATCTGACGAAGCCGGAATGGCGAGGAGCACTCGTGGTGGAGGATCCGGCCACCTCCTCGCCTGGCCTGCAGTTTCTGGCAACGACCGTCGCGCACTTTGGCGAGACGGGCTCCTACACGTGGAAGGATTACTGGCGCGACCTGCGCCGGAATGATGTGTTGGTCGTCGACGGCTGGGACGCCGCCTACAACACGCAGTTCAGCCATTACGGCGGCGACAGGTCGTTGGTCGTCTCATACACGACGAGCCCCGCGGCTGAGGTATTCTTCAGCGAAGGCGCTGCCACCGAACCGCCGACGGCCAATATTATTCCGCAGGGCTCGAAGCTGTTCCGGCAGGTTGAGGCGGCGGCGGTCCTGAAAGGCGCGGAGCATCCCGAGCTCGCGAGGAAGTTCATCGACTTCCTCCTCACCGACACGTTCCAGAAACAGATACCGGAGACTATGTTCGTGTATTCAGTCCTTCCGAACCTGGAGACGCCCGAATGGTGGCGCTGGGCGAAGGTCGATGTGCAGCCCGCCACTCTGGAAATAGACGCAACGACCATCGACCGCTGGGTACGTGAGTGGACGGAGATCATGCGGCAGTGAGCCAGGCATGGACCAGACAACGCAGCAGCTGGCGCTGGGCGATCCCGGCGCTGCTACTGCTTGCGCCGTTCCTCCTCTGGCCTCTGGGCGCCATGCTGTGGCGAGCGGTCTCACCAGGCGGCACGATCTCCTTCGGCCCGCTGCGAGCGGTAGTCGAGGATCGTTACTACTGGGAGCGGCTGGCGTTCACGGCGGGACAGGCGGCAGCTTCCACGGCGCTGGCCGTGCTGGCTGGCCTGCCTGCGGCATATGTGTTCGCGAAGATGCGTTTTCCGCTGCGAGGGCTGCTGCTCGCCCTCGTCACGGTCCCGTTCGTGCTGCCGACGCTCGTGGTGGCGCTGGCGTTTCAGCAGTTGGTCGGCCCCGACGGCTGGCTGAACGACTTGCTCGATCTCATGGGGCTGGATCCGGTGCGTCCGATCGGCACGGTCTGGATCATCCTGGCTGCTCACGTCTTTTACAACGTCTCGATCGTCATCCGTCTCGTCTCCGGCGTCTGGACAAATCTCGACCCGCGTACGGAGGAGGCTGCCCGCATACTCGGCGGGGGGCCATGGGCCACATTCCGGGCCGTCACGCTGCCCGCGCTTGTCCCGGCCATCCTGTCGGCGGCGGCGCTGGTCTTTACCTTCACCTTCACTTCGTTTGGGGTTGTGCTGGTGCTGGGCGGCGGCAACCCTGGCCTCGACACGATCGAGGTGGTCATCTACCGGCTGGCGACGCGCCTCGTGGAGTTGCCTGCGGCTGCGTTCGTGTCGCTGATCCAGATCGTCGCGACCATCGCGGCGCTGACGATCTACGCACTGCTCCAGCGCGGTGCATCGAGGTCGCTCACACTGCGGGGAGAGCGCTCGAAGCGGCTACGCGACGCCAACTGGGGTCAGCGGTTGTTCACGCTCTTCATCGTCGCGGCGCTGGGCCTGTTCATCGTGACGCCGATGGTGGCGCTGGTACACGGAGCGGTGACCGTTGGCGCGTCGGATCTGGTGACCGGAGAGAATTTCGCGCGGCTGTTCGAGGACACGGGGCGGGTCTCATTCGTCCCGCCGCTGGATGCCATCCGCTGGAGCCTCACATTCGCGGCCGGCTCGGCAGCGATCGCAATGGTCGTGGGGCTTGCCTCGGCCACGGCGATTGCTCGCTCACGGTGGCCGCTGGGGGCTATCGCGGACGGGCTGCTGATGCTCCCGCTGGTGGTTTCCCCGGTGGTGCTGGGGTTCGGCTACCTCATCACGTTCAACCGCGACCCGTACGACCTGCGAGGCTCGCCCTGGCTCGTGCTGGCGGTGCATTCGCTCGTGGCGTACCCGTTTGTAGTGCGCTCCGTGCTCTCCACTCTCCGCGCCATCGATCCACATGTGCCGGAGGCCGCCCGCATGCTCGGGGCATCGTCGTGGACGGTCTGGCGCCGCATCGAGTTCCCGATTGTACGCAGAGCATTGCTGGCGGGAGCCGTGTTCGCGTTTGCGGTGTCGCTCGGCGAGTTCGGAGCCACAGTGCTGCTGCAGCGGCGCGAGTTCGCCACCATGCCGGTCGCCATCTTCGAGGCGCTCGGCCGGCCGGGGATCGCGAACCTTGGCCGCGCGCTGGCAATGGCAACGCTGCTCATGGCGGTGACAGCAACCGCATTCTTGCTCATTGAGCGGTTACGCTACCGCGATGCGGGTGGCTTCTAGTATTCTGTAGCGACGTGCGCGCTCAAGGTGACTGTATGGCAACCCTCGCGGTCGAAGGTCTCTCTCGTTCATTCTCGGACGAAGTGCTCGCTGTGGAGCATGTCTCGTTCGAGATCCGGGATGGGCGGATTGCGGCGCTCATCGGGCCGTCTGGTGCGGGCAAGACATCTGTCCTTCGGCTGATCGCGGGACTCGACGAGCCAGATACCGGAGATGTCCGTCTGGACGGACGTTCAATCATGCGCGTGAAACCGCACAAACGTGGCATCGGGCTGATGTTTCAAGAGCTCGCCCTATTCCCTCACATGGACGTTCGCAACAATGTCATGTTCGGTCTACGGATGGCGAAATGGCCGAAGGCAGCACGCTGGGAACGCTCCGAGGAGATGCTGGACCTGGTCGGCTTGACCGCGTTCGCCGATCGTCGCATCGATGAGCTTTCGGGCGGTGAGCGCCAGCGCGTCGCGCTGGCCCGGTCGTTGGCCCCGCAGCCGGCGCTCCTGTTGCTCGACGAGCCACTGGGAGCGATCGATGAGGAACGTAAGCGTTGGTTGCGCAATGAACTGCGCGCTGTGTTGCGCGCGGTACAGACGACCGCCCTCATCGTCAGTCACGATATTCGTGACGCCGTGACGATCGCGGACGACATGATCGTGATGGATGCCGGAGAAGTACTGCAAAGTGGCCCGCTATCGACCGTTGTGGCATATCCAGTCACCGCAGAGGTAGCCTCGATGTTCGGGTACGTAACCTTGATTGCGGGTGAAGCGCGTGACAGGACGGTTGTGGAGCCGGGCATCGGATCGCTCACCCTGCCGCCGGATCTACGACTGACCGGGCAAGTCCGGGTGATGGCGCACCCGTCGGCGTTGAGGGCTGTGCCGGCTGGCGACAGCCAGGGCTGTGGCATTACCGGCATATTCTCCGGGGCGCAGCCGGACGGCCCGACACAGCT
>CAYGHU010000051.1:0-1432 GCA_964349785.1 uncultured Dehalococcoidaceae bacterium
ACCTAATACAGATGATGCCGCCGCTGGCGAGCGCCGCGAGGAAGTGAAGTAAGCGCGGCCTCGAGCGGAGCTGGCCGGGGAATCGTAGATCTTCGGCTGGCCACTCGATCGCACCCCCTCGCCAACCCTCCCCCGTTGAGGGGGATGGGGACTCGGGCGGAGGCGGCTGGCGGGTGGCGCTTCTATACTCGTGAGACTCGCCTGCGGGCCGATATCGAGACATAACCTGGTAGGGAGCACTCATGGCTGAAACCATCGTCCTTGCGTATTCCGGGGGGCTGGACACCTCGGTGGCTACGAAGTGGCTGCAGGAGGCACGCGGGTACGAGGTCGTGTGCCTGATGGTGGACCTCGGGCGGCTGCCGGACGTGGAGGCCGCGCGCGAGCGCGGGCTCACGGCGGGCGCGCAGGCCGTCGAGGTGGTGGACGCGCGCGAGGACTTCCTGCGGTTCTTCGTGTTTCCGGCGCTGGCGGCGGGGGCGGTGTACGAGGGTGCGTATCCGCTCGCGACGGCGCTCGGGCGGCCGCTGATTGCGAAGCTGCTGGTGGACAAGGCGCGCGAGGTGGGCGCGACGGCGGTGGCGCATGGGTGCACCGGCAAGGGCAACGACCAGGTGCGCTTCGATGTGTCGATCCGGGCGCTGGGGCCCGACCTGAAGATCGTGGGGACGGCGCGCGAGAACCTGATGAACCGGGACGAGGCGATCGCGTACGCGGAGCGGCACGGCATCCCGATCAAGCAGACCATCGCCTCGCCGTACTCGACGGACGAGAACCTGTGGGGGCGGTCGGTGGAGGCGGGCATCCTCGAGGACCCATGGGTGGAGCCGCCCGAGGAGGTGTACGCCTGGACAAAGCCGCTCAACGCGACGCCCGAAGAGCCGGCGTACGTCACCATCGCGTTCGACCACGGGGTGCCGGTGGCTCTCGATGGTGAGGACGTGCCGGCGGTCGAGCTGGTGGAGCGGTTGAACGCGCTCGCGGGGGAGCATGGCATCGGCCGCATCGACATGGTGGAGGACCGGCTCGTCGGGATTAAGTCGCGCGAGATCTATGAGTCGCCGGGGGCGGTCACGCTCCTCGAAGCGCACCGCGCCCTCGAAGCGTTGACGCTGACGAAGCTGCAGCTGCGGTTCAAGGAGCGCGTGGCGCAGGAGTACGCGGATCTGATCTACAACGGCCTGTGGTTCACGGCGCACCATCAGGACCTCGCGGCGTACGTGCAGTCGACGCAGCGGCACGTGACCGGCGAGGTGCGGATGCGGCTGCATCGAGGGACGGCGGTGGCGGTGGGGCGGCAGTCGGACCGCAGCCTGTACAGCCACGCGCTGGCTACCTATAGCGAGGGCGACCAGTTCGACCAGACAGCGGCGCTCGGGTTCATCAAGCTGCACGGGCTGCCGGTTGAGGTGCAGGCGCGGCGGCAGTTGCT
>CAYGHU010000051.1:1532-4243 GCA_964349785.1 uncultured Dehalococcoidaceae bacterium
CGCTTCTCGTTGAAGGCGATGGGGCCTTCCTTCGCGTCTTCCGAGTTGAGGACGGACTTGCCTACCCACTGGGCCATCTGCAGGGAGTCGTCGATGCCGTAGGTGCGCCAGGAGCGCATGATGGCCTTCGAGCCCTGCAGGGCCAGGGGCGCGTTCTCGGCGATCTGGGCGGCCATCTCCTCGGCGCGCGGGATGAGCTGGTCGGGCTGGACGACCTCAGTGACGAAGCCCCACTGGAGCGCCTGCTCCGGGGAGATGCGCTGGGAGGCGAAGACGGTGTAGTAGGCGGCTGAGGCAGGGATCAGTCGCATTAGGTGATGCACGCCGTAGCCGGCCATGATGCCGCGCTTTACCTCGAACAGGCCGAAGTAGGCCTCGGTGGAGCAGATGCGGATGTCGCAGGACATGGCCGTCTCCATGCCGCCGCCGACGGCGAGGCCGTTCACCGCGGCGATCACCGGCTTCGGGACGTCGACCCAGGGGAAGCTGGCGTCGATCGAGCGGTGGCCGAGGGGCGTTTCGCGCCCTCCGGCGGCGTTGCGTTCGGCCATCTCCTTGAGGTCCGCGCCGGCGGAGAAGGCGCGGCCGGCGCCGGTGACGATGGCGGCGCGCATGTCCGGGTCGGCGACGAAGTCCTGGACCGCCTCGCGCAGCTCCTCGCGTAGGGTGCCGCCGAGGGCGTTCAGCCGCTCGGGACGGTTGTAGGTGAAGATGGCGTAGTTCTGCTTCTTATCGTAGAGGATCTCGGACACTCGCATTGCTCCTTCATTGCCGACACGGTTCTGGAACGGGCAGGCCGGCTGCCAGTTATCGCCATCGGTGTTTCTACCCTCTCGCGTGTGCTGGTGTCAATCACGGGCGCGTGTGACGCGCGTCTACTGGACGGCGCCCGTGTTGCGGAGCGTCGCGATGTCCGCAGGCGAGAAGCCGTAGCCCGAGAGTACCTCGTCGGTGTGTGCCGCGAGCGGCGGGGGCGGCAGAGGTGAGCCGGTCGGGTGGTCGCGCATCTTCGAGACCGGGCCGACGAGGCGGATCGGGCCGACCATCGGATGGTCGAACTCCAGCATCTGCCCCAGGGCCTCTACCTGCGGGTTGTCGGCCATGTCTTCCGGGAAGTTCACTACCGAGACCGGGGCACCCTCGGCATCGAACAGCGCGAGCCATTCCGCCACGGTCTTCTGCCGGATCGTGTCCCGGATCCGGGCTCGGATCGCCTCGATCGGCTCGACCATGGCGGGGTCCAGGGCGTTGAAGTCGGGGCTAGCCGAGGGGTCGTCGGTGATGCCGAGGACGCGCCGCATCTGGTTGCGGTTTTGCGGTGTGAGCGCGCCGAGGATCAGTCCGCCGTCTCGAGCGCTGTAGCCGGAGTAGTAGAGCGTGAACGCTCTGCCCACGAGCCGGGACGTTGATTCGGAGCGGGCGCTGAGCATTTCCGCGTAGGAGCCTCCCCGGTCCCTGACCGCATGTACTTGCGCGATCATCGGGTCGACCGTGATCGCGTCAACGACCGGGACTTTGGACACGGACATCGTCTGGATCGCCAGTGCGGACTGCAGCAGCGACGTTTGGATGAACTCGCCCTCGCCCGTGGTGGCGCGGCGGTAGAGCGCGGCGCAGACGGACATCGCGGCTGCGAAGCCGGTGGAGAAGTCCGCGATGGCGGCGCAGGAGACGGGGGCGGGCGCGCCCCATTCGTCGAGCTTACCTTCGCCGGCCATGAGTCCAGAAAAGGCCTGCGCCACGACGTCGGAGCCGGAACGCTCGGCGTTCGGCCCCACGGTGCCGTAGCCTGTGCTCTGGAGATAGATGAGGTCTGGCCGGTGCTTGCGCAGGCTGTCGTAGTCGATACCCAGCCGCTCCGGCACGCCGGGCCGAGGGTTGATAACGAAGACGTCGGTGTCGCGGATCATCCGGTAGAAGGCCTCGCGCGCCTTGGGGAGTTGGAGGTCCATCACGATGCTGCGCTTGCCCCGGTTCAGCGCGTGGAAGGCCTTGCTTTCGCCGGGCATGAACGCGCCGATGACGCGCATGCCGTCTCCGCCCGGCGCTTCGATCTTAACGACGTCCGCGCCGAGGTCGGCAAGGTTCACTCCACAGAACGGGCCCGCGATGATCTGGGTCAGTTCCAGTACACGGATTCCTTCTAACGGCCCTGGCATATGCAGTCCTCCCTCTTCGTAACCGCATGCGTGTTGATGTGGCGCGCACAATAACGGATGTGCCAGCGAATGGGTACCGAAGCCGGGCGATTGACCTCGATCGCATCTTGGCGAGAGGTCTTGAGCGTCGCGGATTGAGATTGCGCAGATGAGCCGCGCTGGGTCAGTTGATACCGACGACGAGATTGCCCCGTCCGACGACGTCTGGAGCGGCGAACACGGCAAACGGACGGATCTCTCCACTCGCGAAGTCCAGCACCGCCGGCACGTATCCCACGCGTGTCTCCGCCGGGAGGCCGAGCGCAGTGCCCGGTACGGTGACTGGGACGATCACCCGGTCGTCATCGAGCCAGGAATACGGCACCGCGTGGGATATCTCAGTGGGCCGTGAGATGGTGCGCTGAGGCTCATAGCGGCCGCTTGTCTGCTGCTCGAAGAGTGTCCAGTACCACCGCTGGCCCTGGATTCCGCCCGCGGCCCAGGTGACGATGAGCCGCTCGCCGTCTGGACTTGGGAGGATTTCTATTGGCTGAGCGCTTGGCTCGCCAGCGC
>CAYGHU010000051.1:4343-10869 GCA_964349785.1 uncultured Dehalococcoidaceae bacterium
GCGTGCCGAGGGGCGCGCGTCCGTCATCGCACGCCGCAGCGAGCACCAGGAGCAGCCCTCCAACGATTGGCAGCAGCAAGGGTCGACTTATCCTCGCGATGATCGCCCCCTGAACGGCACATGGCATCCCGTGGTCACCAGTACTTTACCTGGGAGTGTGCTGCGAGCGCGCATCTTGGCTCCGTCAGATGTGAGACCACGGCTGGTCTGGTAGCGTCGCGGGCGTTGCACTCGGGGAGGAAAGCCCATGACTTGTCCGCGCTGCAGCTTGTCGGAGACCAGTGAACGTAGCCGACTCACTTCGGCCGGATACTCGACGTTCGCATGCCGCGCCTCACGACGGACCAGCACCCTACGTATCAGCGGGCGTACCAGCGGGCGATTCGCTGGATCATCGGCCGCACAGGCGGAGCACCGGACGACCCGGTACCTCGACAACGACACCGAGCAGAGCCACCCGCGGTGTGGGAAGGATCCGACGGGCAAGACGCCCCTGCCCCGGACGGTCAGCCCGGCCCCAGGTTGCCGCTGAGAATCATCGCCGCGGCCACGATCCCCGGCACCACCACGACGGCCACCACTACCGCCATGATTACGATGCGTCGTGCCCGCTCGCGCCGGGAGTACGGCCCCCGGAATAGCCCTTGGTCAGACATGCCGCGAGTGTACCGCGCCGCTCTGGGCGTCCGCCAAGGCGGGGTGCTGCAGGCCACAGCGCTCGGCCGGGCTCTTCGGCTTGCCGGGAGCCCTCCACCTGGCAACAATGCGGCATCTGGAAGGGCACGCACGTGGAGTCTGTCGACTGGGTGGCGCTCGTCCTCATCATCATTGTGCGCGGACTCGTGCCGTTCACGGTCTTCCGCTGGGGGTTCTGGGGCGGGATCGCCTGCATCGCCGGCGACGCCGCGGACTCCTTCATTCTCGACGGGCTGGGCGCCTACTGGATCAAAGACCACTACCACTTCTTCGATAAGTCGTTCGACACTTACTACCTCGCCTTCGAGGCGCTGGTCGCCTATCGCTGGTTCGACCCGCTTGCGCGACGCACGGCGGTCTCCCTCTTCTTGCTCCGCCTGTCCGCCGTGATCGGATTCGAACTGACGGAGGTCCGCCAGCTCTTCTTCATCGGCGCGAACGTCTTCGAGAACTTCTACATCTACATCGCGGGCCGTCTCGAAATCGACCCGTCCTATCGCCTGCGGACGAAGCGCAACCTCGTGGTCGTCCTCCTCCTGGTCGGCGCTCCCAAGCTGCTCCAGGAGTACGTGATGCACTGGCGTGAGTCCCAGACCTGGTACTTCGTCAAGCACAACATTCTTCAATGGCGATGAGCTGTCATAGCTCTCTGCTGGATGGTCCGTCACCGCCACTACCAGTGCGGACGCGGATGACTGCCAGCGCGGCCGGATGAAGCAGGTGGACCAGCAATGGGTCGACGGCGGGTCTCCAGATAGCACAGCGTCACGATCCATCAAGACTTTCGCTTCTCGTACCAGACCGCGTGGGTCTGGTACGAGCGGCGTTCGTGCCTTGTATCACGAATATGTGCTTCGGCCGGACTACAGTTAGGTTGGTACCGACTGGAGGCTAGTCGTGACAGTCGAGCCTGTCGAGGCAACGGACCAAACTGCCGCGGCAGTCGCGAGCCCACCGCTCGTCGATGCTCGCGCCGGCCGCGGGCAATTGTTCTATGGGTGGCGCATTGTCGCTGCGGCGTTCGTCGCGAGTTTCACCACCGCGGGCGTGCAGGCTTACGTCGCGGGTTCGTTCCTGGTCCCGATGAGCGACGACCTCGGATGGACGCGGGCGCAGTTCCTGTACGGGCAGACGCTGGGCCAGTTCGTGCTGGCGTTCGCCGGCTTCTTCATCGGCGCATACGTCGACCGCTGGGGCGCGAAGCCGCTCATGTTGGCGGGGGCGACGATCCTCGCGGTCGCACTGATACTGATCAGCAACATCACCGAGCTCTGGCAATGGATCGCCCTGCGCGGCACCGTTTCGATGTTGGGCGCGGCGCTGCTTGGCAACCTCGTCGTCAACGTCACGATCTCCAAGTGGTTCGTTGAGAAGCGCGGGCAGGCGATCGGCATCTCCTCGATCGGCGTGTCCTTTGCCGGGGTGGTGCTGCCGACGGTGATGACGTTGTTCATCGATGAGTTCGGCTGGCGCGCGGGCTGGCGATTCCTCGCGGTGTTCGTCCTCGCGCTTGGCATCCCCGCCGCGCTCACGATGCGGCGGAGCCCCGAGGACCTTGGCATGCATCCCGACGGCAAGACCGACGCAGAGATGGCCACCGGTGGTGGGGCGGCGGCGATTGCCGACTTCGAGAACTCATTCACGCGCCAGGAGGCGTTACGGACGAAGGCTCTGTACATCCTGGTGGTCGCCTTCGGCCTCGGCAGCCTCGGCCTCAGCACGATGATCATCATCACCATTCCGTACCTGAGCGATTCAGGCTTCGACCGCGGCTTCGCGGCGCTGATGGTGACAGCGCTCGCAATCCCGTCGGCGGTCACGAAGCCGGCGTGGGGCTATATGGGGGACCATTGGTCCGAGCGTGCATCCACCTCGGTGAGTTTCGCCCTGAACGCGGGGGCGCTGGTGCTTATCATCGGCGCGACCGCCGCGCATGCGACGGCACCCCTTGTGGTGGGCTACGTGCTCGTTGGGGCAGGCATCGGCGGACAGATCCCGCTGCAGGAGTCGATCTGGGCGACCTACTTCGGGCGGCGACACATCGGCGCCGTCCGTTCCGCGGCGATGCCGTTGACCATGCTCTTCTCGGCGGCTGGCCCCCTCATCGTGGCATGGAGCTACGACCGCTTCGGCAGCTATGGAGGCGCGTTGTACGGCGTTGCAGCCGGGTGGGCGATCGCTGCCGTCGTCATCCTCTTCGTCCAGCGGCCGACGCATCCCGACGGCGTCGATTAGGCTGGGCCGCTAGGCTCTGCAGCCGTCCGAGGAGTCACTCGCCAGTTATGCTCGCCCATGACCTGTTTGAGCTGGGCGATGTGTACGATCGTATTCTTCAGCTCGGTGTAGAAGATGGTCGAGAGGAAGAGGTAGACGAAGAACCATAGACGGAGACGCTTGATCTCGGGCGCGGCGGAGATGTAGGCGAACACTGTCTGGCCTGGACCGCCGATGAACGTGAAGATCGACGTCAACACGAACACGGGTACGAACCAGTCGACCGAGCGAGTGGTGATCCAGAACGCCACAATTCGGAAAGACCTGCAGCGAGATCCACGGGTATAGCTCCCTCCATACCAGCAGGTGCAGCATGCCGATCTTCTCCCGGGATGTGAGTCCCCTGGACCGCAGGCTCGGTATCAGGTGGTACAACGACACCTGAAACCAGCCCTGGGACCAGCGCATCCGCTGATCCCAGAGTTGCCGCAAGGTCACCGTTGCGAGTTTGGCCGAAAGCAGCTTCCCATCCGATCCTGGCGCCAGCTTCGACGGCGCGCATGGATGAATCGATGTCTTCTGTGAGCATCGTGCTCCGCATGCGGGTCCGATGCAGACGGTCCGTCCGCCAGAACCCGTTGGACCCGCCGAAGAGGCCAAACCCATGCAGGACGGCACGGCCTGGCACCGGTTGCCGTGGTTGCCGACGAGTCTCCCGGTCAACGCCGCCGGAAACGATGCCTGCGGGGCGAGGAACGGCCGGTTTCAGATTCGGTGGCGCCCCCGGGAGGATTCGAACCTCCGACCGTTGGATTAGAAGTCCAGCGCTCTGTCCACTGAGCTACGGGGGCGCGCGAAGGGTCATGTACCCGCGATCGTATCAGCGAATCTGGCGGTGCGGTGTGGGGAATGGGACGGACGCCGCTACTCGACGGTGTCCGTGGGTACTGGCTCTGGGCGGTGCGGGAGCATTTGAGTGCGTAGTGAGCGGCGAGCGTCCTCGATGAGGTCGCGGATGGTCTCGAAGTCCTGTTGCTGGCGCTTGCGGAACATGATGGCGTTGCCGTCACGGGCGGCCTCGTCGAGGCGGGCCCTGGGGCCGCCGCCGCCGAAGAAGGTGAACTGGATGTAGCCGTGGGTGAGCAGGCCGGCGTCGCGAAACTGGATCGAGGCGATGTCGCCGAGGTAGATCTCTTTCACGTGCATGAGGTCCGGGTTTACGAGCGAGAGCGCGCCTTTGATCCAGATACGGACGGTCTCCCCGTCGATCTCGACCATCCCGTTCACTCCGTCGGCGGTGAACTGTTCGGCCATCGCGTCCGCCTCTGGCGCTCACTCCCTGTGCAGGCGCCGTGATAGTAGCAGACCGCGAGCAGGCGTGGCGTTAATGCGGACGCGTGCGGTCCGACCGATAGCGGCGCATGAGCTCGGCGGTCGAGCTGTCGTGCGAGGTGGCGTCATCGCCGGTGTGTTGCAGGCCGGGGAGGATCTGCAGCGCGATCTCCTTGCCCAGCTCGACGCCCCATTGGTCGAACGGGTCGATGTCCCAGATGGCGCCCTGTGCAAAGACGCTGTGCTCGTACAGGGCGATGAGCTTGCCCAGCGCCGTGGGGGTCAGCGAGTCGAGGAGCAGGACGCTCGACGGCCGGTTGCCCTCGCTGGCCTGGTGCGGCACGAGGCGTTCGGGGACGCCTCGTGCCCGCAGCTGTCCCGGGGTGCGCCCGAAGGCGAGGGCCGCGGCCTGCGCGAACATGTTGGCGGTCAGGAGGTCGTGATGGTCGCCGACATCGTGCAGGGGGCGCAGGAAGCCGATGAAGTCGCAGGGGATGAGCTTCGTGCCCTGGTGCATGAGCTGGAAGAAGGAGTGCTGGCCGTTGGTGCCGGGCGCGCCCCAGACGATGGGGCCGGTCTGGTACGTGACCGTGCTGCCCTCGGCAGTCACGCTCTTCCCGGTGCTCTCCATGGTCAGTTGTTGGAGGTAGGCGGGGAGCGACTGGAGGTATCCGGCGTAGGGCATGACGCCGAGGGTCTGGGCCCCGAAGCAGTTGTTGTACCAGACGGTGAGCAGCGCCATGAGGACGGGGATGTTGCGGCTGAACGGCGCGGTGCGGAAGTGCTCGTCGATGGCGTGAAAGCCTTCGAGCATGGCGCGGAAGTGGTCTGGGCCGATGGCGACCATCAGTGACAGGCCGATGGCTGAGTCCATCGAGTAGCGTCCGCCGACCCAGTCCCAGAAGCCGAACATGTTTGACGGGTCGATGCCGAACCGCGTCACCTCCCGCTCGTTCGTGGAGACGGCGACGAAGTGCCTCGATACCGCGGCCGGGTCGCTGAGCGCGGCGAGGCACCAGTCTCGCGCGGTGCGCGCATTCGTCATGGTCTCGGCGGTGGTGAAGGTCTTCGAGGAGACGATAAAGAGCGTCCCGGCGGGATCCAAGTCGCGGGTCGCCTCGACGAAGTCGGCGCTGTCGACGTTGGAGACGAAGCGGAGGGTGAGCGAGGGGCTAGCGTAGCCGCGGAGGGCCTCGTACGCCATGCGCGGGCCAAGGTCGGAGCCGCCGATGCCGATATTCACGACGTTCCTGATCGGCCGGCCGCTGTGTCCTCGCCAGCTGCCGTCGCGGACCTGCTCCGCGAAGCGGGCCATCCGGCCGAGTACCGCGTGCACTTCCGGGACGACGTCCTTGCCTGCCACGAAGATCGAGACGTCACGGGGCGCGCGCAGTGCGGTGTGGAGGGCGGGGCGGGCCTCGGTGGCGTTGACGACATCGCCCCGGAACATCGCCTCGATGCGCTTCCGCAGGCCGCAGGCTTCGGCGAGCGCGACGAGGAGACGGAGCGTTTCGTCCGTGACCCGGTGCTTGGAGTAGTCGAAGTAGACACCCTGTGCTTCGACCGTCAACCGTGTGCCTCGTCCCGAGTCGGCGGCGAAGAGGTCGCGTAGATGATTGTCCCTGACCTGCTCGTAGTGGCGGGCCAGCGCGGCCCATTCAGGGCGCTCGGTGAGAGGCAACGAGGTCATGTCGCTCATCGGTCTCCGTTGCTACTCGATGTTAGCTTCTTTGGTCGCTTCGTCGCGGACGCGACGGACGAAGTCGGTGAGGTCCACGACGCGCGTCACCCCGGAGGCGTACGGCAAATCTCGATTGCGCGGCCAGTCGCGCAGGTAGACCCGCACGGAGGCCCGCTCGGCCAGCAGCTGCGCGGTGCGGCCGTCATCGTCGATGTGCTCGGCGGCGCTGAGTTCCTCGACCATGCTCAGCTTGAAATGCGGGCTGCGCAGTGCGGTCTGGTTGATGATGACGCGGTCGACGAGATCGGCCAGGCCGTGCTGGCGGAGCCACGGAGCCGGCGTGGTGCGGCGGCCGGTGAGGATGACGACCGTGCGTACCTCGTGAAGCTCGGCCAGCGCCTCGCGGACGCCCGGCAAGGGATGGCGGAAATTGAACCGCAGATAGTCAGCGGGCCGCGAGAACCAGCGAGGCGGCACCGACGCCGGACGCGCCTCCGCTGCGGGGTCGAGGAAGGTGCGGCTGATGCCGACGTTCCGCCCGAACGGCGGGCTGCAGATGACGCCGTCGAAGTCGATGGTCGTGACCGGGCGGCCGCTCATACC
>CAYGHU010000052.1:0-10720 GCA_964349785.1 uncultured Dehalococcoidaceae bacterium
GCGGAGTTCGCTTCCTACGGGCAGTCGGCGGACGCGTTCCATGTGACCCAGCCGTCCGAGAACGGCGAGGGGGCGGCGCGCTCGATGAAGGTCGCGCTGCACAAAGCGGGCATCGCCGCTTCGGACATCGACTACATCAACCCGCACGGGACGAGCACACCGATGAACGATAGGTTCGAGACGATGTCCATCAAGAACGTCTTCGGCGAGGCCGCCGCCGCCATCCCTATCTCCTCCACGAAGTCGATGGTCGGGCACACGCTCGGTGCGTGCGGCGGCATCGAGGCGGCGGTGAGTGTGCTCTCGATCCGCGACCAGCGCATCCACAAGACTCGGAACCTCCAGGTCCCTGACCCGGACTGCGACCTGGACTACGTCCCCGAAGGCCCTCGCGACCTCCACATCGGCTACGTGATGTCGAACTCACTGGGCTTCGGGGGGCACAACTCCTCGCTCGTGTTCAGGCGGTACGAAGGGTAGGCAGCGTCCGCGTTGAACCTGCCAGCGTCCGATGAAACGACGCCGCCCTTACGGCGTGCCGGTAGCTGTTGGCGAGGCCGACGCTCCCGGCGTGGCGGTCGAGGTTGCTGCTGGTGCGGTCGCGCTGGGCGCGGGTCTCGCCGGGCGGCCGGCGGTGAACCCGGGCGCCGCCTGTACCTGCAGCCTCGCTTCGGTGTACGAGTCGTCCTCCGCGAACGTATCGATGGCAACGGAGCCGATCAACTGGTTGTCCGTGCTCGAGAATTCAAGCGTGGTCGATGTCCCCTGGGCCTCGTCCGAGGTGACGTTCAGGTCCTGGCCCTTCAACATCGAGCGGTAGGCGTCCACCACGTCAACAAGCGAATCCTGGCTCAGCAACGCGATCTGGTAAGCGGATCCAGTGGGTTCGACGGTCCACTCCACCGTGATCGGTATTGAGCCGTCAAGCAGCAGGAACGGGACGGGGAACGTCCTTGGGACTGGCCGAGCGTCCGGGAGTACGAACGGCGAAACGATCGGGTCGGCCGGTGAGATCTGCACGATGTAGATCACGCTCGTGACCGGATCCTCACCCTTGCCGAGGGCGCGAAGCGCGGCGCTGACGGCAGTGAGATCCTTCGTGTCCTCCCCGCCGATCTGCACGACCCGGTCGCCTTCTTTCAGACCGGCGTTCGCGCCCTCGCCCGCTCCGAGCTTGGAGACGACAACGCCTCCCTCGCGTTCATCGAGTTCCGCTCCCAGCACAGGCGTGAACGCGTGGCGTTGGAGCGTGAGCTTTTGTTCTTTTCCGCCTCGCGAAACGACCACCTCAAACTTCTCTGTGGTCGGCAGCGGCTGGACCACGACTGTGCCGACGAGGTCGCCTGAACGAGTGTTCTGGAATCGATAGGCGGTCACGCCCTCGCTCGATTGTCCGCCCACCACCTGCCACGGCGTCTCATCGAACAGTCCGCGCGCGGCGTCCGAGACGGTCGCCTCGTCCTGCTTCACCTCGTACATCAGGAAGAATGTGTGTAGCCCGTCCGTCCGGGTCACTCGTGCCGAGCCGATTAACTTCGAATCGGGGAGCGGTGGCAAGGTGACGGAATCCTCGTTGTCGGAGTCGCCGGGATTCAGCATGTCTTTGAGGTTGTCGGGGACGCCGCCATCGAATATCTCAACCTCGGTGCCGACGCCTTCGCCGATGCGGAGCACGCGATCCGCGATGGCGGTCGCGTTATCGCTGTCTCCGCCTCCGCAGGACAGCGCGACCACGGCAGCGAGCGCCGCCAGCAGGGGAAACCATCGATACATCGCATACCCCTTTGGGCTCAGTGGGAGCTGATGGGTACTGCGCCGTTGCGGCAGTGGCGGCTTATCGAGGGGGAATGTTGGGGTGGGTGAAGGGATTTGAACCCTCGCTCTCCAGGGCCACAACCTGGCGCCTTAGACCGCTAGGCGACACCCACCATGAAACACAAGCGGCCAGATGGCCGCCGGTTGAGTGTAGCATCAGGCGAGGCTATCGCACTATGGGCTGAACTGGCGAGATCGATGCTGCGTGCGGTCGTCCATGATGGCTGGCGGGCCGGACGCCGCGGCTCAGGTTGTTATCGTTGTCCGCCGATCGAGTGGTAGGCGCCGCCGAAGAACAGCAGCGGCTCGGCTTCTGGACGGGGCAACGCGAGGTCAACCACTCGCCCGACATAAATTGTATGGTCTCCGCCATCGAGCCGCTCGTGGACTGTGCACTCGAACCATGCGAGGACTCCATCGATGATCGGAGAGCCGGTAGCGCCGAGCCTGTATGGCACACCCGCCATGCCCTCCACGCCCCGGCGTGAGAATGTCTTCGAAATATCGACCTGATCCTCGGCGAGGATGTTGACCGCAAACGCTTCGGCGCCCCGCAACTGCGAGTGCACGGTGCCTCGCTTGTCCACGCAGACCAGGAGCAATGTGGGGTCGAGTGACAGCGAGGTCACGGCGTTCGCGGTCATGCCCCGCGTGACGTCCTCGGTCTGGAACGTGACCACCGTCACTCCAGTGGCGAACCTGCCGACCACATCGCGGTAGAGACGCTGATCGATGACCGGAGCGGTCATTCCCACGTCCTGTCGTTCTTGATTCGGGCGGCAGACCACACTTTTCGTGTGCTCACCCTCATCCTACAACGAAATCACAGCCGGAGTGCCCTCGGAATCTGCGGAGCCGGGCGGCATCCGCCCCGTGGCGGTACGTGTGACAATCCGCACTATGCAGGATCAGGAACGCGCCCTACGCGACCACAGCGATACGCTCGCGGCACTGACCGACGACGGTTCCATCGAGGAAGCGCTTGCGTTCGCACGCGGACTGCACCCGGCCGAACTCGCCCAACTGCTCTCACTCGACGACGAGGACGCGCGCCGTGTGTTGCTCGAGCGGCTCAGCGCCGAGGAGATCGGCCGCGCGTTGCCCTACATGGAGCAGCTGTACCGTGAGGACCTGCTGAGCGGCCTCCCGGCTGCCCAGATCGCCGAGGTACTGCGCACCGTCCCCGACGACATCGCGACGGACGTCATCCAGGAACTCCCGCGGGAGGCCGGCGAGGCGACATTGACGGCGATGCCACTCCACCTGCAACGCCAGATCGGCCTGTTGCTCGATTACGGGACGGAGACCGCCGGCGGCCGTATGACCGGCCAGCGGATTGCGGTGGGCCCGGAACGCACGGTGCGCGAAGTGATCGAGTTCCTGCGTTCGCTCCGCCCAGACACGGAGCAGCCGTTCTATGTCTACATCACCGACCCCAGCAATCGCCTGATCGGTGTCCTCAATTTGCGTTGGCTGATCACTGCCTCGCCTGACACGAAGGTTGGCACACTGGCTACCGTCGACGTGCTGTCGGTGACGGCGGACGCTGACCAGGAGGAAGTAGCGCGGCTGCTCAAGCGGTACAACTTGCTCGCTCTGCCGGTTGTCGACGGCGTGGGGCGCCTGCTCGGGACGGTCACGGCCGACGACTTGCTCGACGTCCTGGAGGACGAGGCTACCGAGGACATGTACCGCATCGTCGGCGTCGGCGTCGAGGAGGACCTGCGAGGAATCCGCACCTCGGTGCGCAACCGGCTGCCCTGGCTCGGGGTGAACCTCGGCACGGCATTGCTCGCCGGGCTGGTCGTCTCGCTATTCGAGGACACCATCGCGCGGCTCGCCTTGATCGCGGCCTTCATGCCGATGGTCGCCGGTATGGGCGGCAACGCGGGGATCCAGACGGTGACGATCGTCATCCGATCGCTCGCGCTGGGGCGGATTACTCCCCGCGATGCCTGGCCAGTGCTGCGCCACGAACTGATCGTCGGCGTGCTCATCGGCCTGGCCATTGGCTTCCCGATGGGACTGGTGGGCTGGCTCGTGAACGGCAACCCGGCGCTGGGCATCATCGTGGGCATCGCGATGTGCGCGAACATCGCCAATGGCATGGTGACAGGTGTGTTCATCCCGCTCCTGCTGCACCGTCTGGGGCAGGACCCCGCGATTTCCGCGGGCATCTGGATGACCACGTTCACTGATGTAATCGGGTTCCTCATGCTGCTCGGACTGGCCACGATCTTCATTTCGCAACTCACTTGAGCCTCGGTACGTGCGAGGTCGCCGAGTTGCTCACCCGGTGACGCGGCTGGAAGATGTGGCCATGCCTGCACTGCACGGTCCAGCGCTCGTGACCGGGTCTTCCGGCTTTCTGGGCGGCCATCTCGTAGCCCGCCTTATCCGCGACGGTTGCGAGGTAACGGGCCTCGATTTCGTTGCTCCCCGGACCCCGCGCGCCGCCGAGATGCGCGATCTGCGTGTCGATGTGCGGGATGCGGACGCGGTCCGCCACGCTGTCCTCGATACGAAGCCCGAGGTCGTCTACCATCTCGCGGCACAGGCCTCTGTGTCCGTTTCGATGCGGGAGCCCGAAGTCGATATCGAGACGAATGTGCTGGGGAGCATCCACCTGATGCGCGCGGCCATCGAGGCTGGCACGAAACGCTTCGTCTTTATCTCCACAGGCGGCGCCCTCTTCGGCGAACCGCCTGTAGTCCCGGTGACAGAGGAAATGCCTCCCGCGCCCGAGTCCATCTACGGAGCCTCGAAGCTTGCGGCGGAGCGGTATCTTCGCCTGCTCGCGCAGCCGGCGGGCGTTGAGCTGTCAGTGGTCCGTCCGGGCAACATCTACGGCCCCGCCCAGGATCCGCACGGCGAGGCGGGCGTCGTTGCCATCTTCGCGCTGCGCATGCTCGCCAACGACGCTGTGACGATCTTCGGCGATGGCACGCAGCAACGGGACTACGTGTACGTTGAGGACGTCGTCGAGGCGACCGTACGGGCGGCCACTGATACGCCCGCGACCTGTCTTGTGGGGACGGGCATCGGCACGACGACGCAAGAGATCTTTGATCGGCTCGCGCGCTTCTGCGGATACGAGCGAGCCGTCCAGTATGGGGCCGAACGGCCCGGCGACATCCAGCGCATCACGTTGGATGCCTCGCGCGCACGTGCGGAGTGGGGCTGGGAACCGCAAGTCGATCTCGACACCGGCATGGCCGCTACCGTCAGCTGGTTCCGCGAATCGAGCGCCTGACCCGAGGTCAGGGCGGCTCAGTCCTCGTACGCTGTAGGCTTCCGATGAAGCTCAGGCGTTGACGGTGGCGTTCGCGTATACGGGCGTGAGCCAGTGTGCGTACTGGGGCAGCCCGCCAGTGATCGCCTCGAAGAAGCGGCGCTGGATCTGCGTGGTGATCGGGCCCGGTTTGCCGTCGCCGATCGGGATCCGGTCGACCGAAAGCACCGGCGTCACGTGCGCCGCGGTCCCGGTCATGAACACTTCTTCGGCGATGTACAGCTCGGTACGGTCGATCGACCTCTGCTCCACCTCGTGCCCGAACTCACGCGCAATCTCGAACGCTGTATCGAGCGTGATGCCCTCCAGCACGTTCTCCGCGTGGGGGGGGGTGATCAGTCGCCCTCGCCGGATCATCACGAGGTTTTCCCCTGAGCCTTCCGAGACGTGGCCGTCATGGTTCAGCAGGATCGCCTCGTCGAATCCGTTGAGCTGCGCCTCGGTCTTGGCCAGTGAATTGTTCACATACAAGCCGGACACTTTCGCGCGCGCCGGAATCATATTGTCGTCGACGCGCCGCCACGAGGAGATCGTGCACGTAATTCCAGCGTCTGAATCGAGGTACGCGCCAAGGGGGATGAGATAGAACAACACATCTTCTTCGACATCGTGGAGGCGCGGGCCGATCACGCTTTGAGACTTGTACGCCATCGGCCGCACGTACACGTCCTCACGGTAGTCGTTACGGGCCGCTAGCTCGGTGACGATGCGCATCAACTCGTCGTCCGAGTATCGGATGCCCATGCGCAGGATCTTCGCGTTCTGGCGGAAACGGGCGATATGCTCGCGCAGCCGGAACAGGTACAGCTCATTGTGGTCGCTGTTCCAGTTGCCCCGGATGCCTTCGAAGACGGCCGTGCCGTAGTTGAACGCATGTGTCGTGACGGGGACCTTCGCCTCATCGAGCGGCACGAACTTGCCCTGGAAAAACGCGGTAGGGGTCGGCATAGGGGGTCTCCGTTCGGCCGGCGGCCATTGATGAGCATCGCCGAGTATGGGCGGTGCGATCATAATTCCGGGTGCGACGGGCAGGCAAGCGCTGTGCGCGCTCCCGCTTACGCCGCATCCGGCCGCAGGTACGACGCGATCTTGTCGTGCTCGAACTCGTACGCGGTGTCGGCGGCGGTCTTGCCCTCGTCTGTTTCGATGCTGACGTCCGCGCCGTTGGCCAGCAAGAGCTGCGCCAGCGGCATGTTGCCCTGTTGGGCCGCGGCGTGCAGCGCGGTGAACCCGCCCTCCTGCCGGGCGTTGACGGGTGCCGCGCGCTGGATGAGCACGGCGCACACGTCATAGTGCCCTCCCGCCGCTGCCGCGTGCAGGGGCGTGTTCTCGAGGTCGTTCCGGGTGATCGCGTCTACCCGAGCGCCACAGTCGAGCAGCAGCCGCACGGCTGCCTCGTGCCCAAAGAACGCCGCAAGGTGCAATGGTGTGAACCCATCAGCCGAGTAGCCGTGGAGGTCTCGCGGTGCGCGCTGTACCGATGCACGAATGGCATCGAGATTGCCAACTGCTGACGCCTCGAAGATATCGAGCGGCGGATGACGGCTCAGGAGCGCTTGGAGGATATCCGCGCGATGGCGGTATGCCGCGAGCAGTACCGGCGATTGGTGGCCCTGTCGTGTGGCAAGTCCCGGACTTGACGCCAACATGGCCTCAACAGCGTCGAGGTCATCCGACATAATCGCACTCCAGATGTCAGGGTGATCTGTCACCTGAAATGACCTCACTTCGCGACGGATAGCCCTGGTGTGGACTCATCATATTGAGGCGCTGGCGGAACCGACAATCACGTTATTAACACAAGAGGCTGGTTCCCTGAGTTTCGGGGCCGTAGCCTCACTGCATGGAAGATTACCTGCGCGCGGTCATTCTCGGCCTCGTACAGGCACTGACCGAGTTCCTCCCCATCTCGTCATCCGGCCACCTCCTCCTTGCCAGCCGTGTTCTTGGAGAACGAGCGGACGCGCTGACATTCGATGTCGGTCTGCATGTCGGCACTCTTGTCGCTGTAGTCGGATACTTCTGGCGAGATTGGGCCGACATCGTTACGCATGGCGTCCGTGACATCTTCGCGCACGGCGCCCGGTTGGGCCGGTGGGACTCACGCTCGCGGCTGGGGGTCTGGATCGTGCTCGGCACGCTGCCTGCTGTGATCGTTGGCGCACTCTTCGACAACGCCATCGAAGACCACCTCCGCCAGGCGTGGCTGGTGGGATTGCTGCTGATCGTCTTCGCGGGCCTACTCGAAGCGGCGGACCGGCTTCCGGGCAAGCACGATCGCCTCGAGGAGGTCACACCTCGACATGCGATCGTGATCGGCATCGCTCAGACCATCGCCCTCGTCCCGGGCGTTTCGAGGTCTGGCGCTACCATTACCGCCGCGCGTGGCCTGAACTTCGACCGTGCGCTGGCGGCGCGTTTCTCGTTCTTGCTGTCGGCACCGGCGGTGTTCGGGGCAGCGACATTGAAGCTATCCGAGGCGGCGACCGGCAACGAAGATGTGAGCTGGGGTCCGATGATCCTCGGCGCGGTGGTCTCCGGGCTCGCCGGTGCGGCGGTGATCCACTGGTTGCTCGGCTATCTGCAGATGCACGGGATGCGGCCGTTCGTCTGGTATAGGATCGGGATGGGCCTGCTCGTGCTTGCTATCGGCGCAGTCAGTCTCTTGTAGCCAGCGCCGACGCCGGAAGGATGCATCAGTGCAGCTTGCAGGCCGGAAAGGCCTTGTGATTGGCGTGGAGACGGCGGCCGGAGGCGCGATCGCCGCGGCTCTGGGCATGGCGGGCGCCGACCTCGGCCTTGCCACCATGCGTGCTGACGAGGGAGTGCTGGCGGCCCGGCGCATCCAGAGACAGCTCCGTGAAGCGGGGCGGCAGGCGACCACGTACGCTTTCGATGTCACCCTCGGCCAGAATGTGAAGGTATCGACACGTCAGGTGGCTAAGGAGCTCGGCGGCCTGGACTTCCTCGTGAGCGCATCGGACCTCCCATTCAGCGCCGCGCTTGCGCGGCTGACCGATTCCGAACTCGCGCATGTCATGACGGTGAACGTCTACTCTCACGTCTTCGCCATCCGCGCGGCCGCCGACGAGTTCCGGCGCGGCGATGGCGGGCAGGTGTTGCTCGTCACGCACTCTAGCAGCGGCGACCCCGGCGCTTCGGCTTACGACGCGGCGCAGGCAGCGGTGTTGAGCCTGATGCGCTCACTGGCGCGGGAGCTTCGCCCGGACGGTGTGGGGGTCAACGCTATCATCGTCAGCTCCGATATCATGGCCGAGGAGCTGGGGGATGTCGCGCTTCGCGCGATCTCCGGGGATCCGTCTGAGATGACTGGACAAGTCTTCAAGATCGGCGCTCCCGATGCAGTCTCCGCGGGGCCGCGAGAGGTGCAGTGAGCAATTCTGACTTGACGTTCACGCTTGAGGGAAAACACGCGCTTGTCTCGGGTGTGGGCGGGCCGCTCGCCAGGGCGGCCGCAGTCGCGCTCGCCGAGGGCGGGGCGACCGTCTCACTGTTTACTCAGGCCGACGACCGTGCGCAGGAGGTCGAAGCGCAGTCCATCCTGAACGAGTGCTGGTCGCTGGGCCGCGACGGACAAGTCTGCCGGCTGGATAGCACGGACGAGATAGCAGTCGAAGCCGCCCTCGATCGTCTCGAGGTGGAGATGGGGCCGATCTCCGTCCTCGTCACGGTGCATCCGGCCATTTGGCAGCAACCCGCCGCGGCTGTGGATCGTTCGGCCTGGGATGCGGAGCTTGCGCGTTCGGCGACAGCTGTCGTTGTGCCTGTGCTCGGCGCCGGTCGGCGGATGTTGGGTCGTGGCGGCGGGCGGATCGTAAACATCGTGTCCCATCTCCACCAGGGACATGAGCCTGGGGCGGCCTTGTTCGCCGCCTCGCAGGCGGCAGTGCTTGCATTCACCCATGCGCTGGCCGTCGAATGGTTGTCACACCAGGTGGTCGCGCAGGTGCTGATTGTCGATGAGATCGAGGCAGGTGGCGGGCCGCATTCACACGCTGAGCTGCGTGGGCAGTTGCGTGCTCTCTTCGCGGGGGATCCGGAGGGACTCGACATCTCCAGTTTCGTGGATCAGGCGAGGCCGAGTGCATGACTGACGACGCTCCCGCGCTGGCTCCGGGCATTCGGCCCACCCTTGGACATCCAGGCCTGCGCTGGTCGGGGGACGGCGGTCTCGGCGGCGTCCCCCGTGAGGAGACAAGTGTCCCCGGAGCCGCCGTCCCGGCGAGCGTCCAGCTGCGAGCGGCAGGCTTTGTGATCGACTCGCTCGTGCTGCTTGGCCTCGCTGTGCTGCTCGTGACTGTTGGCCTGATGGTCTCTGGCATCGACACATCAGGATCACAGAAAGACATTGAGCGGCGGGTGGAAGACCTCTATCCCTTGCTGTACGTCGTAGAGGGCATCGTGCAGTTCTGCTATAACCTCGTGTGGAACACGCTTGGCTGGTCGCCCGGCAAGCGCATGTTGCGCCTACGTACGGTCGATGGGGCGGGCAATGCACCGGGCCTCCGCCGCGGGGCGGTGCGCACCCTGGGCTCGATGCTCAGCAGCAGCTTCTTTGGCCTTGGGTACGTGTGGGCAGTATGGGACCGTGAACACCGCACCTGGCACGACCGGATCGCGAAGACCTACGTCGTGCGCCTCCCCGCAGACAGCGTAGATCCAGAAACCCCTCCACCTTCACGTCCGTAAGTGCCGCTGGTGCGGTGTCCTGAGCTACGTTTCCCAGGGCAACGAGCGAGGTTGCAGCACCTGCCGCACGGCGCCGTCCGCGACGAGCGCGATCAAGTCGATGGCGCCATACGCAGCCGGACTCATCCCGCGCAGTGCGGCCGTCACTCGTTCGTCTTCGATGTGAGCGAGCGGAGCAATCAACAGCAGCACTGCAAGGTCGGCCCCGCCGCCCCGCTGCTCGATGGCCCGGGCAATGTGCGTGCGCAACAGCCGCCGGACCAATGCGCCATCGGTTGGGTCGAAGTCGGCTGGCGCGCCGATCATGGTCAGCCCGCGAGGCTCCGTCCCCGGGAGTCGCGAGACGAGCCAATAGTCATGTACATCGACACCGGTGATCTCCTCGGGTTCGAGCAACGCCGCCCGATCTCGTACCCGTGAAATCAGGATCTCCACTTCCGCCCGCTCCTCCGGTAACCGATGCAGATCGCGGGAGTCGAGGTGATAGGAGCCGTTCAAGCCCTCGGACAGATCCGTCCACTGCGAAGCAAGGCCGCCGCTGACCGACATGTACGCACCCGTCGCCTCGATCTTGGCCAGGCGGAGCCCGACCGGCAGGCGCACCTCGCGTCGTGCGCCGGGATCGAGGCCGCTCAGGCCTCGCGTAATGAGCAGTCGGAACTCGGAGATCGCCGGTTCCTGTTCGGGTATGTCGCCGCCTGGCGGCACCCAGAGGGCGTACGCATTGGTGTCTCCAGCAGCGGCGAGGTCGGCGGAAGCAAGCGACTCGATGCCTGACGCCCCCGCAGGCCCTGCTCCATCCCACAAGGTCCCAATGGTGACGCCAATACGGCGCTCGCGCTGGGTAAGCATCGCGTCGAACGGGCCGTCATCGGTGGTGATGCGGAACGTGCGGAAATACCG
>CAYGHU010000053.1:0-2054 GCA_964349785.1 uncultured Dehalococcoidaceae bacterium
TCGGGCGCGTGCGTGTTATGTCGTGACCTGCCACCGCTCGCACCGCTATACTGCGCGATAGTATCGAGGTGGCCGAGAGCAAGGGGATCGCCGATGGATCCGGCTACGCTCGCAGTTACCGTCGGCCCGGCAGCCTTGAGCTACGCATCCGCGCTCGCCAGCGCGGTTTCATCGAGGAAGCGCAGGGGCCTCCCGGAGCAGCTCCGCGAGATCTACGAGTTGAGCGCTGGCGAGCTGATTCATTCGCTCCGGGATCACGGGATAGCCGAGAACACCTTCGCCCATAAGCAATTCACCGACGTGCTGTCTGACTCAGAGGCCGCCGCGGTCCTGGGTCGCGCCAGGAGCCATCGCGAGCTGGCCATCGTCGCCCGGCGTGTCCCCGCCGAACTCGAGAGTGTCCTCTTCGACTTTCACCGGCGCGTGCTCACCCAGTCATACGAATTGCTCCCCCCCGAGCTCAGGCAAATCACCGATGCACTCCGGGCGATCACGGAGGAGCTGCCCCGGCCGCCTGTGTTTTCGCCGCTGTCCCGGTTCGTGACAGAGCGCGCCGGCGCCGCCGACACTGGGAGAGCCTCGTGGCTCCGCGCGCAGCGCCAGGGCGTGCCATTCGTGGGGCGCGAGGAGGAGCTGTCCGGCCTGACGGCGTGGGCGGATGGCCCCGAGGCGATCTCCGCGCGGCTGCTGCTGGGCAGCGGCGGCGTGGGCAAGACGCGCCTGGCGCTGGAACTCTGCGAATCGCTGGCCGGCGAGCTGTGGAACGCGGGATTCGCGACCGAGAACTATCTCAAGCTGCTGGAGGCGGCCGGCGGCCTAGAGTGGACGCGGCCGACGCTCATCGTCGTCGACTATGCGTCGCAGCGGGCTCCGCGGTTACGGACGTTGCTCATGCGGCTGGCGGAGCATACATCGATCCGCAATGCGAATTCGCTCGTTGGCGGGACGCAGCGTCTCCGACTGCTGCTGCTCGACCGGCCGGACACTGACCTGTGGTGGCGGCAACTTACGGACGCGACGCAAGGCGACGAGGTGCAGGTCCGCCGCATCGCCCGCGCCGAGATCACGACCGTAAGCGGTCTCGCTTCCCCCGCGCATCGACGCCAGTTGCTCGCCGCCGCTATTGAGGCTTCGGGTGTAGATGTCACGGCGCCCGCGCCGGGCGTGGACACGGAGTTCGACCGCCGGATCGGCCTCCCGGAGTGCGGCGAACCGCTGTACCTGCAAATGGCGGTGCTGGCGTCGCCAGGAGGTGGCCGCCCGGTGGTGCTGGGCGCGGCGCACAGCGATCTCGCGAGGGAGCTGGCGAGGCGTGAGCTGGCGCGCCTCGGTCGCTTCGCCACGGAGCCGGGCTCCACGGCAGAGTTCCTGCGCCACATGGCCGCCTACGCCACGCTCTGCCAGGGGCTCAGTGAGGACGAGGCCCGCCGTGCCATCGGCGAGGAGCGCGGGCCGGCCGGGTACGACTCGTCCAACGAGCCGGCGAAGGTCATCGACGCCCTGCACGCGGCGTACCCCAGTACGTTCACGCCGCTGGACGCGGAGGCTGCGGCTGAGTCGCCCTATGCGGGGCCGCGCTACATCACCGCGGTCGAGCCGGACCTCATCGGCGGCGCGCTCCTGCTCGAGGCGCTGAAGGCGGCCGAGGGCGCGGCGACGGTGCAGCGTGCGCTCGATGTCGTCCCGGCGGACCGGGTCGCCTCCACGCTCGTCCGCCTCTGCCAGGACTTCGCCTCCGACGAAGAGCCGCGGCCGCTCGTGTGGTTCGACGAGCTGGCCGCGGGCGGAGACGAGTACATCTTCACTATCGTCGCCACGCTCGATTCGCTCGCGCCGCAAACACTCGCGTTGCGCGAACGTGCTGCCCAGCTCACGGAACGCGCTGTCGCGAGGGCGCGCCCGCTCGATGACGGGACGGAGGCGGCGCGCTCCCTGCTCGCGATGTCGCTGAACACCCTGGCGGTCCGCCTGAGCGAGCTGGGGCGGCGGGAGGAGGCGCTGGCACGGGCCCAGGAGGCGACCAGTATCTACGGCGAGCTGGCCGCCGCGCGGCC
>CAYGHU010000053.1:2154-7003 GCA_964349785.1 uncultured Dehalococcoidaceae bacterium
TGGCACGGGCCCAGGAGGCGACCAGTATCTACGGCGAGCTGGCCGCCGCGCGGCCCGACGCCTTCCGCCCGGACCTCGCGATGTCGCTGAACAACCTGGCGACCCACCTGAGCGAGCTGGGGCGGCGGGAGGAGGCGCTGGCACGGGCCCAGGAGGCGACCAGTATCTACGGCGAGCTGGCCGCCGCGCGGCCTGACGCCTTTGGGGAGAACTTCATCCGCTCACTGCTCACACAGGCGCTGGTGAGCGAGGATGCGCGGGCCGCCGCCCAGGCCGCATGGCTGGCCGTCCATCTGCGTCCCTCGGCGGCCATGACCCTGGGCGCATTGTGGTCCGCGTTTCAGCTCAGCCCCGCAGGTGACGCACTCGAGGCGCCCGCCGCCGCCGCCGCCGCGTTACTCGTGCCGGCGCGTTCGAGCGGCGGCCCTGACGAGCAGACGCGGGGGCGAATTGCGGCCATGCTTGCGCAGGCAGCCGTGAATGCCGGCGCGGCTGATGACTCCAAGGCGCTCCAAGCCTGGTACGAGGAGCGGCGGCTGTTCGACCCGGCGGTGCTGTTCCCGCTGCTCGATGCGGAGATCGCGCGCGTTGTGGGCGACCACTGGCTCTTCGACCGCGCCGCCTTTGTGTCGCCGGATTCGCCGTAGGAGATGCGTGGGGCCGGTGCGGCGCGAGTCGCGGGTGCGCGTCAGACGGAGAAGGCGGCCAGGTCCACGATCTGGGCGTCCCGGCCCTCGGCGGTGAGTTCGAGGATGGCGACGGTGCCGAGCTTCCGGATCTGCCTGGGCAGCGTGGGGCTCCCCGGATTCACGAAGAGGATGCCCTGGTGGGTCTCCGCCACGGCGAAGTGGGTGTGCCCGAAGACCACCGTGTCGACCGGCGCGCCGAAGAAGTCCGCCACCGACTCCGGCAGCGAGCGTTCCGGCGGGAACTTGGCCCCGATGGCCCCCGGTACGACCTCGCCTCGCAAGCCCTTGAGCATCAGGTCGTGCACCATGCCGATGGAGTAGCCCTCCAACTCAATCACGCGGCGATCGGTGACGCGATGGTCGCCGATGACGGGCGCGGGCGGTACCTCGACGGCCAGGACCGGGGCGATGAGCTCCAGCCAGTCAAGGCAGTCGGACGAGTAGATGTCGCCCGCGTGGAGGATGAGGTCGACCCCCGCCAGCGCGTGGGCGACCTCGGGCGGCGGCTCGCGGCCCAGGGCCGGCAGATGCGTGTCGGAGATGAGGCCGATCTTCATGGTGGCGTGCGGGCGCTTTCGGCTATTCGTTCAGCCAGGCGAGCCAGGGCTCGTCGAGCGCCTCGTGCGTCCACAGGAAATCGAAGCCCGCCTGCTGAGCGAATTGCTGGTCGAGGTCCCGGTCGCCGATGTGGAGGTAGCGGTCCGCCGCCGGGAAGCGCTCTTTGACGTTGTCCAACATGTGCTTCAGCGAGATGAAGTGCGGCTCGATGCTGTGCTTGTCCCAGATCGCCTGTTGCGACGTCGCGGAACGGTCGGAGCAGCTGCCGATCAGGAAGCCCTGCGCATGGGCTCGCCTGACCATGTCCATCGTGATGCCGCCGGGCGGGTCGCCGACCTCCAGCGTGCCGTCGATGTCGAAGCTGATCAGGAACGTCGCCATAGCCAGTCCTTCACTAGCAGCAGCGCCTGGACCGCCGCTACTCCATTATGCCGTAGTTGCCGCGTTATTGAACTCGATGCCTGCCCGCCTTCAGAGGCGGGCAGGCATCGAGCGATGTAACCGTACGCGAAGCCTAGTCGCCGGGGGTCGCGCTCCAGACGATGAAGTTGCCGCCGGTCGGCATCGGGCCGCCGGAGACGCCGATCTCGGCCTTCTTCGTCATCTGGCGTGCACCCGCTCGTCCCTGGATCTGCTGAATGCAGTCGGTGTGCATCCAGTAGCGGGTCCGGCCGCTGCCGACGTTGCCGCCGCTGGGGGAGATGGGGTTTGGCCCCTCGATGCTGATGTCGCCCTGGAAGAAGTCCAGCGCTTCACCGCGCTTGATGCCGGCGAACCCAAGGCCCTCCAGGTGGAACACGTGAAACAGGCTGAAGCCGTCGTACATGTTCTCGAAGCTCAGGTCAGCGGCGGTGATGCCGGCGCCTTCGTAGAGCTTCCGTCCGGTGGCGGAGGTGGCTTCTTCGCACTCCTCGAGCGTGGGGAGCATCGGCAGACCGCGGGCTTTGGTGGCGTCCGTGGCGTGGTTGAGGATGTAGACCGGCTTCTGCTTCATGTCCTTGGCCCGCTCAGCGGTCGTCAGGAGGTAGGCAGCGGAGGCCATGATCGGGATGTCGTTGTCGAAGAGGTTCGCCGGCTTGGCGACCCACCGCGCGTTGACGTAGTCCTCGACCGTGAGCTCCTCTGGCCGGTGCTGCGCCCAGTATCCTTCCGGGAACAGCAGGCCGTTCCTTCTGGAGTTCACCATGAAGGGGGCCATCATGTCGTGGGTCTTGCCGTACTTCCACATATAGCGCTGGAATTGCATGGCGGTGCCGTACGACGCGGGGCCGGCCCAAGGGTTGGTCCACTTGGCGTATCCGCCGATGGTGGGCTCAGCGTTGGCCCCACCCTGGTAGTACCGGCCGTCGAGGTTGTGCCAACCCTTGAGCACCAGGCAGGTGTGCGTGAGGCCGTCACCGACAGCCTGGGCAGCGACGACGAGGGCGTTGGACATGCATCCCGGGCCGACCATGGTGAACTTGACGTTCTTCAGCTCCGGCATGTTCTTGAGGATCCACTCGGCGCTCAGCTTCGCGATCCCGTCGAGGGGGTCGTCAGTCTGCTGGTAGGCCTCGACGACATCCTGTGGGATCTCCCGGCCCGCGGGCCAGTGCGCTCCGGTCGTGGTGGTGGTGTCGAGCACCAACCCATCGACCTGGTCTGGCGAGACGCCCGCGTCCTCGATGGCCTTGCGGAGCGCGATGATGCTCCACGCGCCGACGCTGTTCTCAGGGGTGCCGTCCCAGCGGCGCTCAGTGGGGGAGTGCCCGATGCCGACAGCGGCTACCTTCCCCCTGTGCTCCCAGAGACCCGTTCCCTCTTTGGTCCGGTACATCGATTCCGGGGCGATCGGAGTTGCCATTACTCATCCCTTTCCGTGTGCGTCAATCGTAATCGCGATGGACGGGCGAGTCTAGCCCGCGATCTTCCACTCGGGGACCTTCTGGCCAGTCCCTGGGGTCGTTTCGAAGAGCACCTGGACGGCGGCGCCGATCGGGACATCGTCGACGGCGTTTCCGGGGAGGTGGGACAGCATCTTGATGCCCGGATCCTCGTCCAGCGCTATCACCGCGACGTTGTACGGCTGGTCGGCCTGGAGCACAGCGACGGGTGAGTCGTACACCACTCCGTAGCTGTAGATCGTCCCGTGGCCACTCACCTCGCGCCATTCGAGCTGGTCGGCAGAACCGCACTGATTGCACGTGGGCATGGGCGGGTGCTGCAGCCTGTTGCAGGCCTTGCAGTTCTGGATGACGAGACGATCCTGGTTCAATGCGTCGTAGAAGGGCTTATCCAATTCATCGGGTATCGGGGACTGTTTCGGCATGTCTCTCCTCGTGCTACATCAACTTGCCCGTAGTTGCGGGTGCGCCAGGGCCCTCATCCGCGGCGGGGGCCTTGAATCTATTAGCATCACCGTCAGGTAATGTCAAAGGTAATGCTCCCTGAGGCGGCCCCCTCTGGCGCCCTGCGCTCACCACGGCTCAGCCTGAGCGCGGGGGGCGTCCGCCGTCGTTACGCGTGTGGGTCGAGCACGGTGCGCGCCACCAGACCGCCTTCCATGTCGGCGAACGCCTCGTTGACCTCCGCGAGCGGGCGGCGGCGCGAAACGAGCTCGTCCAGCAGCAGTTTTCCGTCCATATACAGGTCGACGAGCCGCGGGATGTCGACGTGGATTGAAGCCGACCCGTAGATGGTCCCGATGAGCCGCTTCTCGCGCAGGAGTTCGAACCCGGGGATCGTCACGGGCTCGCTCACGAGGCCGACCACGACGGCGGTGCCGCCCGGCCGCACCATGGCGAAGGCCTGCGATACCGTCTTGGCAAGGCCGATCGCCTCGAACGCGTAGTCCAGTCGTCCGCCCGTGATCGACTGCACCTCGGCCACCGGGTCGATGTCGGCGCTGTTCACGAAATGGGTGGCGCCGAATCGCTCGGCCGTCTTCAGTTTGCCGGCCACGACATCGACCGCGATGATGCGGCGCGCCCCGGCCAATCGCGCCCCCTGGACGATGTTCAGACCTACCCCGCCGAGGCCGATCACGGCCACATCAGAACCTGGCTCTACCCTGGCCGCGTTGATCACCGCGCCCACCCCCGTGGTCACGCCGCAGCCGATGAGCGCGATCACGTCCAGCGGGGCGTCATCGCGGACCTTCACGACCCCGCGCTCGGGCATCACGGTGTACTCGGCGAATCCGCCGATGCCGACGCCCTGCTGGACCGGTTCGCCGCCTGCCGCGAGCCGTGGACGCGGGCCACGCATCGAGCGTTCGGGGTTGTCGGGCCGCTCGCACAGCTGCGGACGGCCGCTATCACACTGGAAGCAGGCTCCGCACGCGGGGTGGAACGCGAGCACGACATGGTCGCCCTGTCGCAGGCTGCGCACGCCCTCGCCGACCGCCTCGACTACCCCGGCGGCCTCGTGTCCCAGCACGATGGGTGCGACCGATCCTGTACCGCGGATCCGGTTGGCCACATGCAAATCGGAGTGGCACACACCGCAAGCGGCGATCCGCACGAGGACCTCGCCAGCCTCCGGGCCGTCCAGCGTCAATTGCTCTACCCTCAGCGGCTCCGCGCCGCGCAATACCGCCGCTCTCATGTCCACGTGTTGTCCTT
>CAYGHU010000053.1:7103-8966 GCA_964349785.1 uncultured Dehalococcoidaceae bacterium
CGCCAACGCGCAGGCTACCCGCGACCAACACCCTGCACAGCCCTGGACGAGCCGTCCTCCGCCGGACTGGGATGGAGGACGGCTACTGCGCGGACAAGTTCTTCTGCTTCAACCTGTCATTGCAGGCATTTTCGACACTGATGCGAAGCTCGATGCGGCGTTCAGTCTGCCGGCCTGCATGGCCCCCTCAGTGACGACCGACTCGGTGCGATCCTACGAGGCGCTCTCAGCCTCCATTGCCGTCGTGTGGTGCTCGGCCTGTGCGGTGATCGTCCCGCGTAGCCGGTTTCCGGTGATCAGGAGCAGTACCAGAGCGGTCACCGCCGTGGCCGCGAACGCCGCGAAGCCAGGCCCGAAACTGCCCGTCGAGTCTTTCAACGAGCCAAGCACCGTCGGCAGGTAAAAGCCACCGATGCCGCCCGCGGCCCCCACAAGACCGGTAATCACACCGATTTCACGACGGAACACTTGCGGGATTACCTGAAAGACGGCGCCGTTGCCCATGCCGAGTGTCCCCATCGTCAATACGAGGATCGGCAATACGAGCCACAGGGGAGGCACCGCGGCGAGCCCGGCGGCGAGTATGGCAATGACGGCGAGGAGGACGGTGAGCACGCGCGTCCCATCGAGCCGGTCCGAGAGCATGCCCCCGATCGGGCGCAGTCCGCTACCGGCAAATACACAGATTGCGGTCAGGTCTCCGGCGTGCACTTTCGAGACGCCATACTCATCGCGGAAGAAAATCCCGAGGTAACTGGACAGCCCGACGAACCCGCCGAAGGTGACGCTGTACAGGAGACACAGCCAGAGCGTCTCCGCCCGCCGCAGACTGCCGAAGTACGTGGCGAGTTTCGGCGGCGGCGGGTGATTGGGGCTGTCCTTCGCGAGCAGGTAGAAGGCCGCGAACGTCACGAGTACCGGGATGAGCATAATGCCGAGGACTGGCTGCCAGCCCATGCGCTCGGCGAGGCGTGGAGCGACCAGCGACGCAATCACGGTCCCGCTGTTCCCGGCGCCCGCGATGCCCATGGCCAGACCCTGATGCTCCGGAGGGTACCAGCGGCTGGCGAGCGGCAGAGCGACGGCGAAGCTCGCGCCGGCGACGCCGAGCATCAAGCCGACGATGACCACCTCGGACAGTGAGTTGGCGAAGAGCCATCCGAAGAGCAGCGGCACGACCGTGAGCGAGAGGCCAATGAGGCCCGCGCGCCGGGAGCCGATATGGTCACTCAGCGGGCCCAGAATCAGGCGGAAGCCTGAACCCGCCAGCAACGGCGTGGCTGTGATGAATCCCTTCTCCGAGGCGCTCAGCCCCAGATCCTCGGCGATGAAACTGCCGAGCGCGCCGAGCAGCACCCACACCATGAAACTCACATCGAAGTACAGGAACGCGCTGAACAGCACGCGGCCGTTCCCGGCCTTCCGGAACTCGCGAAGGTGCACGTTGTCTCCTCGGTCGCTAGACGGGTTGGATATTCACAGCGGCGAACTTGAGTTCGGGCTGCTTGGAGCGGAGGTCGAATGCCTCGGTGGTGACGGTGTTGGCGACGCTGTCCGGGCCCCAGAGCGCGCCCCAGTGAAACGGCGCGAACACTGCGCCGGGCCGCATACCGGCGGTGACGCGCGCGGGCAGTATCGTCGTGCCTCGCCGCGAGGCGACGCGTACGCGCTGGCCGTCGCGCACCCCCAGCGCTCGCGCGTCGTCCGGATGGATCTCGATGAAGGGCGCAGGCTCGCTTTTGTTGAGCTTGGGCACCTTGCCAGTGCGCGTCCGGGTGTGCCACTGGTCTTTCACGCGGCCCGTGAGCAGCACCATCGGGTACTCGGCGGTCACCTCGTCCGCGGGGGCGAGCGCCTGTGGCA
>CAYGHU010000053.1:9066-10441 GCA_964349785.1 uncultured Dehalococcoidaceae bacterium
TGCAGATGATCTGCCAGTCGGCAAGGGATTCACCAGGCGGGTCTGCGACGCGTTCCAGCAGGCAGACGCGCCGCTCGCTATTCGTCAGCGTCCCTTCGCGCTCCGACCACTGCGCCGCCGGCAGCACCACGTCGGCGATCTGCGTCGTCTCCGTAGGGTGGTAGGCGTCCTGCACAATGACGAGTTCCGCCCGCGCGAGGGCGGCCCGCACGCGATCGGCGTTGGGCAGCGAGACCAATGGGTTGGTGCAGGCGATCCAGACGACCTTCACCTCGTCGCGCTCCAGCGCCTCGATCATTTCCATGGCGGTCAGGCCAGGGCGGGAAGAAATACTGCCCGGAGGACAGCCCCATGCCGTCTCGATGCCCGCGCGGTCACAGGCGTTGGCGACCAGGCGATGGCCGGGCAGGCTCGCCGCGAGACCGCCCGCCTCGCGGCCGCCCATCGCGTTCGCTTGCCCAGTCAGCGAGAACGGGCCCGCCCCCGGCTTGCCGATGTTTCCGGTCGCCAGCGCGAGGTTGATGATCGCCAGGCTCTTGTCGACGCCGCTCGTGCTCTGGTTGACGCCCATCGCCCAGAGCGTGAGCGCCGGGCCGTTGGTGGCGTACATACGCGCCGCGGCCAGGATCTGCTCCGCCGCGATGCCCGTGGCCGGCGCCGCGATCTCAGCCTGGAAGCGCGGCAGGGCAGAGCGAAGTTGCTCCCAGCCCTCGGTGTGATCGGCGATGAACGGCTCGTCGAGCCACCCACCCAGCATCGACTCGTAGAGCAGCGCATTGAGCAGCGCCACATCGCTGCCCGGCCGCAGCGCGAGGTGGATATCCGCGAGCTCGGCCGTCTTCGTGCGCCGCGGATCGACGACGATCACCTTCACCCGGTCGCCGCCGGCACGCTTCCGCGCCTTGATGCGGTTGAACAGGATCGGGTGACAGGCCTCCATGTTCGCGCCGACGATCAGAAAGGTGTTCGCTTCCTCGATGTCCGCGTAGGCCGCCGGCGGCGCATCTTTGCCGAGCGCGAGCTGATAGGCCGCGACGGCGCTTGCCATGCACAGGCGCGAGTTCGTGTCCTGGTTGTTTGTGCCGATAAAGCCTTTCGCGAGTTTGCCGAAGAGGTAATAGTCCTCAGTCATCAGCTGGCCGGAGCCGTAGAGCATCACGGAGTCGGGGCCGTAGCGCTCTACCGCGCCGCGAATGCCAGCGGCGACGCGCTCGATGGCATCGTCCCAATGCACGCGCCGCGTTTCGCCCGTCTCCCGCGAACGTGCGAGGGGGACGAGCAGCCGGTCCTCCGTGGTGATCGCCGGCGCGAGCAGCGCGCCCTTCGCGCACAGTTGCCCGGCGTTCACCGGATGAGCGCGGTCCGCCTGCACCTC
>CAYGHU010000054.1:0-10437 GCA_964349785.1 uncultured Dehalococcoidaceae bacterium
GGAGAAAGACGCCCGTCGGCGACGGCCTCGTCCACCATCTCGTCTTTGGTCTTGTCGATGGCAGACTGCAGTTCGTCGCTGCCGATACCGAGGTTGGCGGCTAACTTGTCGATGAAGCCACCGACTGGATTCGAGCCGCTGTCACCTGCTTGCGCGGCCACCCCCGCGATCCCCGCGACCGCAAGTACGGCCGCCGCTGTCCCCGCCGCCAGGAAAGTCAATCGTTTCCGCATGCGTCCCTCCTTCGAAGCCGTTTGAACCAGCGTAGGTCCGAGGTGTTTCGATGGATGCGGAAAATGTTGAACGGACTGTAAATCGTCGAACTCACTTCGAGGGAGGCCGAAAGATGCATAGAACAGGGGCGGCACGCCGCCGGGCCGGCCTAACCCCGCGACGGCAGTACCACAACCGCGTGGCCGGGAGCGGTGCCCGCGCCGTCCTGATTCATGACGTTCGTCTCCAGGCGCACCAGATGCTCGTCGCCCTCGACGGTCTTCTCAACGACCTTGCCTGTCGTCGTCAGGATGTCGTTCTTCTGGTTGATCGCGCGGAACTGGATGCCAACCTCGCGGATCTCCGCCTCGTCGCCGACCCAGTTGCGCAGCATGTTCATGACGTACGACAGACGCAGGTTCCCCATGCCGAACGCGCCCTGCTCGTTCTGCCCCATGCGGCCGGCATCGTCGTCCATGTGGATCGGGATGAACTCGTCGTTCACCGCCGCGTACCGGTTCCAGTTCATCAGGTCGGTGCGACGCCGGAACACCGGAATCTCCTGACCGACCTCGACATCCTCGAAGTAGACGCTGTAAGCCATGACAATCCTCCTCAGTGCGAGCGCCGGCGATTAATAACGAATACCGACTTGTGTCTTGACGACGACGAGTTCGCCGTTCTGGTTCGTCCAGCGCGTCTCGTTGGTCGTGAACATCGTCAGCCCAAGGCGGGTCTGCCGTTCGTTCCAGTCGACCAGCGCCGATGTCGAACTGATTACGTCGCCGGGGCGCATCGGGGCGTGATAGCGGTTGGTCTGACCGCCGTTCATCGCGTTCGTGCCCGGCCCACTGCCCATCGGCCGCGCGCTCTCTGGCGGCGGGGTCCCCAGCACCTCCGCGAGGGCGGCCTCCTGGCCGTACGCCCCCTCCAGGGGCCACGCGAACGGATTGAACTCCTGGGGCGCGACGATGCCTCCCCACCTCGTGCTCTTCGCATACTCCTCGTCCCAGTAGAGACGCGGAGGCACCTCCGGCCAATACACGGCCATCGCCCACTTGCGAATATCGGCCGCAGAGATCGGCAATGAGACGCGTGGCTCGCTCCACACGTCCCTTGAGTCGAGCATCTCCTGCGTGACAAGTGTCGTCAGTTCCGCAGTCATATCGATCCTCTCTAGCTGATGCCGCCTGGAATTAAGCAATTCAATGTCGGGCAGGCGCATACCCGTGCTTCCGGAGGATGCGCCCCGGCGGAAGCCGACTGCCCATCGCTGCCGCTCGTCTAACGATGCTGAATGACCGACAGGCGCAGACGCTGGCCGCTGAAGTCGCCCGGCCATGTGTCACTGCCGCCAGGGGCGACCCCAGAGCGGCAGCGACGGACCCTTACAGGTACTGCACCGCCCCCTCGCGATGCTCCCGCTGTCTCGCTACGAGCTGGTCCACTTCGGCGCACGCTTCTCGGCGAACGCCATCGGCCCTTCCTTCGCGTCGTTGGAGCTGAAGACCTTTTCCATCACCCAGGATCCCAGCCGGTATGAGTCGTCGATCTTCGCCATCCGCCACGCCTGGATCATCGCCTTGGTGCCTTCGATGGAAAGCGGCGCGTTCTGGACGATGATCTCCGCGATCTCGATCGCACGCGGCATCAGCCGGTCTGGCTCAACGACTTCAGTGACGATGCCCCACTCCTTCGCCTGCTCGGCGCTGACCCGCTCCGCCGTCAGCAGAATGTAACTGGCGTGGGTGAGGTTGATGACTCGTGGCAGGTGGTGCATGCCGTAGCCGGCAAGGATGCCGCGCTTCGGCTCGAACAGTCCGAAATAGGCCTCGGTCGAGGCGATGCGAATGTCGCAGTCGAGTGACGTCTCGAAGCCGCCGCCGACGGCAAGGCCGTTGACGGCCGCGATGAACGGCTTGGGGCTCGACGCATAACCCATCGAGGGGGCCATCCCGCCGCCGCGTCGCATGACGGACGAACCGCCACCGCGCTCGGCCATCTCCTTCAGGTCGGCGCCGGCGGAGAACGCCCGGCCCGACCCCGTCACAATGCCGACCCGCATGTTGGGGTCGGAGTTGAAGTCGTCCAGCGCCTCCATCCGCTCTTCATTCATCGTCCCGCCGAGCGAATTCAGCCGCTCCGGGCGGTTCATCGTGAAGACCGCGTAGAAGTCCTTCTTCTCGTACAGCAGATCCGGCATGCCGTTCTCCCCCTTCTTGCTCTCACGAGCGCTGTTACCTACGCAATGATTTCGCGTCCGCAATCTCGGGAACACTGGGCAAGATCAGGCCATTCACTCAGCTCCGACCCGTCAACGTCCGTACTGCTTCAGCGGCGCGGACTATAACACACGCGCCGGTGTGAGCGGCAATCGGCACACTTCGGCGGCTGACCGCCATCAGCGCCCGTGGAACACCCCATCGCGCTTCTCGACAAACGACCGCAGCGCTTCCGCTCGGTCCTCGCTCGGCATCGAAGGCGCGTTCGCATCGTGCTCGAACGGCAGCGCTTCTTCCAGCCGTTGGCGGCGACCCAACAACTGCTTCGACGACCGCACCGTCAGCGGCGGGTTGGAAGCGATCTCCCGCGCCAGTTTGGACGCCTCGTCCATGAGGACGTCATGCGGGACGACCGAGTTCACGAGCCCTTTCGCGAGCGCCCACTGAGCATCGAACACGCGGCCGGTGTACGCCATTTCCGCCGCCGCGCCCAGACCGATGAGGTCGACCAGCGACACGGATGACCCGGTGTCCGGTACAAGCGCTCGCTTCACGAAGATGCTGGCAAAACGCGCCTGGTCCGAGGCAATGCGGATGTCTGCCGCCAGCGCCAGCGAAAGCCCCGCGCCGACCGCGACGCCGTTTATCGCCGCAATGATCGGCTGAGCCACCTTCCTCATCCTCGGCGCCAGCCGTGGAATGCTGGACCGAGGATCGTATGCGGTTCGCCCGGCTTGGCCGCTCGCGGCGGCTATCTGTCCCTCCACGTCGGCGCCGGAGCAGAACCCACGCCCGTTGCCAGTCAAGACGATGACCCGTATCTCCGGGAACGCGACATCCAACTCGTCCAGCGCGTCGTTGAGATCCCGCGTCAGCCTAGAACTCAGCGCGTTCAGCCGCTCCGGACGGTTCATCCGGATCACGCCGACGTGTCCCTCTCGCTCTACTTCAACATTCGAGTAGGTCACGTCGGCCTCCCAGCATGTCGACCGTGGCCGCAGCGCCGAAATCACAGATTGGCGCTGCGGCCACGGATCACAGGGCCCTCATACCCGCGAATAGTCAGCGCTATGCGGGAATCGGCGCTCGTTGCCCATCGCTCGAAATCACGACGCCATCGGCCACAAGAGCCTCGACCTCGCCAAAGCCGTAGCCGGCGTCGAGCAGGATCTGCCTCGAGTGCTGTCCGAGCACCGGCGCTGGGCCGGCGATCGTGGTCGGCGTCTTCGACATCTGCACAATGGGGCCAATCTGGCGCTCCGTGCCGGTGAGCGGGTGATCGAGTTCCACCATGTAGTGCTTCGTCTGCTCGTCGTCCGCCAGATCCTCACCAAAGTTGACTGGCGCTGACGGCGCACCGGCCGCGCGAAGCTCGGCGATCCATTCCGCGACCGTACGGGTGCGGAAGGTCTCCTCAATCTGACGTTTCACGGCGGCGATGGGCGCCTCGTTTGCCGGATCCAGCGCGTTGAAGTCTGGGCTGGCGCTCGGATCGGTGGTAATGCCAAGCACCCGCCGCATCGCCGCGCGGTTCTCTGGGGTGAGCGCACCGAGCACGAGCGCGCCGTCCTTCGCGACATAGCCACTGTAATAGAGGCGAAAAGCCGCGCCCGTGCTTGCCGTCGCGGCACCCCGGCGAAGCGCCGCAATCTCCGCGTACGGCGCCCCGCGCTCACGAAGCGCCCGCACCTGTGCCATCAGCGGATCGATTTGTACGGAGTCCGCCACAGGCTCGCGGTTGACGACCGTGCCGATGACGGCCATCGCCGAGCGCACCAATGCAGCTTCCACGAGCTGACCCTCGCCCGTGCAATCACGATGATGCAGCGCTGCGCAGATACCCATCGCCGCGGCAAGCCCGGTGACAAGGTCACCGACCGCCAGCGCGCGGATCATGTCCGGGGCGCCGCGTTCATCGAGCTTCCCCTCACTGGCAATCGCGCCCGAATACGCCTGCGCGACGAGGTCAGAGGCTGCCTCGGTCGCCCAGGGCCCCTCCCGGCCAAACCCGGTGATATCCATGTAGACCAGGTCGGGACGGATGCCGCGCAGGGTCTCGTAGTCGATGTGCAAACGCGCCGGGACTCCTGGCCGGTAGTTGATCAGGACCACACCGCTGTCGGCCACCATGCGATGCACAATGCCCTGCGCCCGCTCGTCGCTCAGGTCGAGGACCAAGCTCCGCTTGCCGCGATTGAGCCACTGAAACGCCTTGCTGGTGCCGGGCACCACGCTGCCGGTATGCCGGAAAGCTTCCCCGCCGGGTGGTTCGATCTTGATCACATCGGCGCCGAGGTCGGCAAGATGCATGCCGGCAAAGGGCGCGGCGTAGATGTGTGAGAACTCCAGGACTCGAACGCCGCTCAACGGTCCCCCGGTCACCATCGTCTTCCCCTCGCGTTACACCGGCTCAGGTGGCCGGGCTTGACGGTCTCGTCGGCACAGGAGCAGCATGCGCCTGCCGCGTCATTCGCCTTCGTTATACTACATTCGGGCGCGGAGCGAGGGGACGTGAGTGGACTGGGCAGACACCTCAGAACAGGAAACATTCCGCGCAGCGGTGCGCGCATTCATCGACGAGCGGTTGCCGCGACGGTACCGCGAACTCGCCGAACTCGGCGGGGCGCTTGGGTTGGAGCAGGACTGGCAGACGGACTACGTGCTGGGCGACGACGCGGCGAAGACGGCTGCAAGCGAATGGCTCGCGGCGCTGGCCGAGCGACACTGGGTGGCGCCGCACTGGCCGAGTGAGTACGGCGGGGCGGGGATGACCCCGATGGAGCAGTTCATTCTGCGGCAGGAGTTCGCCCGTGCCGCCGCGCCGCCCGTCGGCGGCCAAGGGGTGACCATGCTCGGTCCGACGCTGCTGGTGCACGGCAGCGATGAGCAGAAGCAGCGCTTCCTGCCGCCTACGTTGCGCGGGGAGATGCTGTGGGCACAGGGCTTCTCCGAACCCGGCGCAGGCTCTGACCTCGCGTCCCTACAGTCGCGGGCAGCGCGTGATGGGGACGAGTACGTGATCAACGGCCAGAAGATGTGGACGTCGACCGCCCACAAGTCGAACTGGCTCTTCGGCATGTTCCGCACGGATCCCAGCGCTCCGAAGCACCGCGGCATCTCGTTCCTGCTGCTACGCCTGGACACTCCGGGCGTGTCCGTCCGCCCGATCATCAGCCTCGGCTTCCAGCACGCGACAAACGAGACGTTCTACGAAGACGTACGCGTGCCGGTCGACCAGCTGGTGGGAGAGGAGAACCGCGGCTGGTACGTCGGCATGACCCTGCTCGACTACGAGCGTTCGAACATCGCGGGCGCCATCGACAGCCGCCGGCACCTCGACCGTTTGGTGAAGTATGTGCGGACGCCGGAAGGCGCGGCGCACGCCGGCCCGCGGTTGGCGCTGGCGCGGCACGAGATCGCTGAGCGCTACCTCGAATCAGAGGTGCTGTTCAACTTCTCGTTCCGTATCGTCTCCATCCAGAACTCGGGGATGGTGCCGAACTACGAGGCGTCCGTGAACAAGATCGCGAACTCAGAGCTCGCCCAGAAGGCGGCACGCACAGGCATGCGCGTGCTCGGGCCGTACGCGAACCTCTGGGATCCCGACGAACCGCTCACGCCGCTCGGGGCGCGCTACACGCAGAACTATTGCCACACGGTCGTCGGCACGATCGGTGGCGGCGCGAACGAGATCCAGCGCAATATCATCGCGACACGCGGGCTGGGACTGCCGCGCGGCTAGGCCAGGAAGGGGCAAGATGCCAGAAGACGAGGGTGGGGTACTCAACGAAGAGATTCTGAGCTGGATCGGCAAAGAGGGCCCGCCAGCGACCGCTGAGGTCACCAAACGCGAAATCCGCCAATACGCGACCGCGGTAGGCATCGGCCAGCCAGACCCATTGTTCACCGATGAGGCGTACGCGAAGGACACGCCTTACGGGGGCATCGTGGCGCCGTTCCTGTTCCACAATGTCCCCTTCAGCGGATTGCGCCACGTCTCCGAATCGAAGGAGGACGGCATCCCGGCTGGCTCGCTCAGTGGGACGCCTCGTGCCCCCATCCCGTTGCCTCGGACGATGGCGGGCGGTACCGAAGTCGAGTACATCCGGCCGATCCGCCCGGGCGACGTGCTTACCCAGAAAGCGCGCATCGCGGACATCACCGAGCGTCGCGGCTCCTCCGGGCCGCTGGTCTTTACGACAACAGAGACGACATACACCGACGCCAGCGGCCAGCCGGTCGTGATCGTGCGTTCGACGACGATCTCGCGATAACGACGGACGAGGAGAGCCAAACAATGGTTGAGCCCACGGTGTACTGGGAGGACCTCGCGGAGGGACAGGAGATCCCGTCGCTGGAAGCGCCGCTTGGAGCCGCGCAGCTGTTCCAGATGTCGGCGGTGACGAACAACACACATCGCATCCACTACGACTTGCCCTGGGCGCAGCACGAGGGCTACGAGAACATCGTGATCCACGGGCCGTTCCACGGCGAAGTGCTGGTGCAGACGCTGCAGCGCTGGATCGGGCCAACTGGCTGGCTCCGCAAGCTGCAGTATTCGAACCGCCGGTACGCCGTGCTCGGAGAGACGCTCACCGGGCGTGGACACATCACCCGCCTGTACGAGGAAGACGGACGGCATTGCGCCGACCTCGAGGTATGGGTGGAGAAGGGCCCGGACCAACAGACGGCTCCGGGCACGGCGACCGTCGTGCTGCCGAAGCGCGACGTGCCGGTACAGATCCCGCGCTAACTCAGCACTGGCGCGGCATGTTTGATGTCGATTCAGTGAGAGAGAGTTGGAGGGCTCATTGAAATGGAGATTCGTCGGGGAGACACGATCTGAACGTGCGCCCTCTTGACTACCAGGTAAGAGTTGATAGTCCCGTGGAGAGGGGGCTTATCAGATTAATTCCGGTCCTTTTGTAAGTTGCCGCTAGTTTCCTTTTTGGAGGTACGAATTGCCAAAACAATCCCCGATTCCCAATGATCTGGACAAGCCCTTCTATGACGCCTGCAACGAGGAGCGCTTGGTAGTCCAGTATTGCCCCAATTGCAGTAGATTTCAGTTCCCACCGCGACTAGTGTGTTTTGGTTGTACGGCGGATGCTCTGGAGTGGCGGCAGGTGAGCGGTCGTGGCCGGATACAGAGCCGCGTAGTGGTATACGACACGCCCGTCTCAACGCTTATTCCGGAGCAACCGTTCAACGTCGCAACGATAGCGCTGGAAGAGGAACCCGAGGTGATCATGTTGTCCCACCTCCCTGGGGTTCCGGTTGATGAGGTCCCGATTGGGGCCGCTGTAGAGGTGATATTCGAGACAACCCCCGCGACGGGGCAAAAGGTTCCCGAATGGCGGGTAGTGGGGTAGCCCACGGGTCACTGCAATCGCGATAGAGACGTACGGGAAGGACAGATGAGCAATGCCAATTCCTATGACTCCAAATGCCTGGCATCGAAACAGAGAAGGCCTGGGGATTTGGGAAGGAAGAGGAAAGGTAGCGGCTACTGGCGTGGGGACATCCCCCACCGCTCGTCGCTGGGACGAGAAGCCCGAGACGAGCATGGGCGCCTTGACCATTACCGCCATTCGGAAGGCTATCGAGGACGCCGGGATTTCGCCAGACGAGATCGACGGAATTGTTCTGACTCCAGAGTCCACCACTGGGGTTAGCAACGATCCGAATACGCCCCCACCTGAGGGGTGGGATCAGGTCTTCAAGATGGTCGATTACCCTCAGGCCGGTATCACCCAGGGGGATATTGACTGGGTCCTCTTGAATATGCCGGAGTTGAAGAACGTCCAGTTCAAGATGTATGGCCATGGCTGTATGTCCGTAGCCTTTACGACGGCTGCGGGGGCCGTGGCTCGAGGCCTCACGCATACCTGTCTGGTGGTGAGAGGTTGGCACAACCTTGCCGGCCGCTATTACACGGGACAAGGGGCCGCCGCCCTCGACACCGCATCCGGCCCTATGAAGTACAGCAGTATCTGGGGCATGCCAGCGAGTGCCGGCACAGCCATGATATTCGAGGAGTATTGCAAGAAATACGGCAAGTCCCACGACATGATGGCCGCCTTCGTGGTAGAGCAAAGAAGGAACGGGTTGATGAACCCGGATGGGTTCTACAGCCAGCATAGGCCGGAAATGATTACTGTGGAGGACTACCTGTCGGGGCGGTGGATAGCCAAGCCAGCGAATATCTACGATAACGACCTCCCGATCCAGGCTGCCCTGGCCGTCGTGCTCACCACCGCTGAGCGGGCCAAGGACCACAAGCCCAAGCCGGCCTACATACTCAATCATGCTCAAACCAGGCCAGAGTCACAGGGCGCTACGCCTACGCTGGAGTCGTGGGAGCGGCTCAGCGACAAGATGGGGCGGATGCTCTACGAGGGTTCGGGAATCGGCCCTGACGACCTGGACTTTGAGAACATGTACGACGGGTTTACTCTCTTCCACCAGTTCCACGTGGAGGGCCTGCGGTACGCCTCCCGAGGGGAGAAGCGGGGCTACGCACTGGACCTTTACCAGACCGATATCAGCATTGAGGGGCCGAATCCCGTCTCCCCCAGCGGTGGCAACAATGGGAACGGACGCACCCGCTGGTGGAACCACAGGGACAGCATCCTGCAGATACAGGGGCGATCCCCATCACAGATCAAGAAAGCGGCCAACATTGGCGTTTCTGGGGCTCACATGCCGCATATGTGCGACGCTCTGGTCTGGAGCGCGAGCCCCGACGTCTAAGGCCTGAGGAGTCGCCCCAACTACGGGTGCCCTCGCGTCCATGTGGCGAGGGCACCCGTAGTTGGGGCATCCTAGAAACTGATTATCACGCGGAGGTTGAGAGTTGGTCTTCCTGATAAGTTTTGACATCGACGGCACCCTTGAGTTTGGAGACCCACCTGGCGGGATCACCATAGACATGGTCAAGAGAGCCCAGGATCTCGGGTTTCTGATCGGCAGCTGCTCTGATCGTTTTCCTTCTGCCCAGAAAGCGCTCTGGGAAGCGCGTGAGATCAGTGTAGATTTCGTCGCGGCAAAACATATGCTCAACGATGTGAAAGAGCGTTTCGAGGCAGATATATATCTTCACATTGGCGACAGAGATCTGGACCGCCAGCTTGCCGAACAAGCCGGTTTCAAGTTCCTGTGGGATCACGAAGGCGTTGAAGAGCCGTGGCTTGGCTGGATTTGACATTTGAAGGACAGGGTAGTCGATCCATCGCCAGGGGCTTGTCATGCAAATCGGTCTGATATCAGACACACATATCCCATCAATGGGCGAAGAGCCACCGCCTCAGGTAGTCCAGGCTTTCCAGGGCGTAGACCTGATCCTCCACGCAGGGCATGCCTACACATCCTCTTGCCTCGATTGGCTGGCGCGTATTGCACCGGTCAAGGCGTCAGAATCGTGGCTGCAGGGTACCGGCGAATCCCTCACGAGAAGCAACCAGGTACAAGTGATCGAGCTGGAGGGCCACACCATCGGCCTGACCCACGAGTTGATTCTGACGAGCTTAGGCGACGAAGTCCTTCCAGGAGCTATCGAGAGGAGTTTCCCTCCTGAAGAATCGCTACCCATGGCATTGCAGAGCATCTTCGGTAAGCCTGTGGACATTGTAGTCTTCGGCTACACCCACCAAGCCATGGTGGAACTCCAGCAAGGGGTTCTCTTGGTAAATCCTGGAAGTCCAAGTCTGATTCGGCAGGAAGTGAGGCTTGGCACTGTAGCCATTCTGGAGCTTACACCGGAGAGCCGGAAGGCAAGGATAATCGACCTTGCTGAACTCGGAAACACTGGTGTGCCTCTATAAATCCTCCAAAGAGGCGGCCTTGTGGCAAGGATGCCCCGAGACCTGTCGTTTGCAGATGGTTTGCAGAAGGCCGCTGGCCGGAGCGCACTCTCGCCGCTAGGACGCCATTTCAGTCGGAGGGGTCTGGTCGGGGAGACACGATTTGAACGTGCGGCCTCTTGACCCCCAGTCAAGTGCGC
>CAYGHU010000055.1:0-10360 GCA_964349785.1 uncultured Dehalococcoidaceae bacterium
ACCGCCACCCGCACGTCGCTCAGCTATCGGAGCTCGGCCACAATCGCCCTCCACCCGTTCGGACAACGGATGACACAACGTCCCGCCGCGGGGCGTGGATAACTATGGCGCGCTCCGGTAACGTGAGCTGGACAGATTGGCGCGGACCCCTTGATGTAGCGGGCGCGCAACTCGGGTTATGATGCACGGCACCGCATTAGTCTGGCTGATGTCCCGGCGAAGTTGCGGGGATTTGAATACTGGAGGGTAGAACGATGATGCTGGTGCGCCAGGTATTCCAGGCGAAGTACGGTCGCGGCGACGAGCTCGTGGCCCTGTTTCAGGAGTTGCATGCGACCGCCGCGGTGCCTCATCCAGAGTCGGCGCGCATCCTCACAGACGCGAGTGGCCAGTTTTTCACCGTTGTGACCGAATACGAGGCGGAGAGCTTCGCCGCCTGGGAGGAGAACTTCTCCAAGCTGATGAGCGGGCCGGCGATGGAGGCGTGGTTCACGCGCATGATGGAGGTCGCGGAGTCGGGACGACGGGAGTTCTACAACATCGTCCGCTGATGGCGATAATGAAGGAACGTCCCCAAGACTCCGGTGCAGGCATGGCGATAAGGGCGACTTGAAGGATGACTAACGGGCCACTAGACGGCAAAGTTGCGATCGTGACGGGCGCGAGCCGGGGAATCGGTGAAGCCATTGCTCGCTCCCTGGCGAGGGCTGGCGCGAGCGTAGCAATCGCCGCGAGGACCGAAGAAGTCTCCGATCCCCGGCTGCCTGGCACCATTCATTCCGTTGCCGATTCGATCAAGGCTGAGGGTGGGGTTGCGCTCCCGGTCGTCACGAACATGCGGGAGCCAGACAGCATCTACGAGTGTGTCGAGACCACCGTCCGGACGCTTGGACGGCTCGATATCGTGGTGAACAACGCCGCCATCCTTGTACCCGGCGACATCGAAACGGTGCAGGACAGGCACCTCGATCTCATGTGGCAGGTCGATCTCCGCGGGCCGATTCTCATGTGCAAGGCGGCGGTGCCGCACCTGCGCGAGGCTGGTGGCGGGCATCTGATCAACATCTCGTCGAGCGTCGCACGGTTTCCCGGTCCCGGCCCCTACGACGCCGAAAGGGTGGGGGGGCTGTTCTACGGGATGGTGAAGGCGGGCCTCGAACGGTTCACGCAGGGGCTTGCGCAGGATCTCCAGAAAGACCGCATCGCCGCGAACGTGCTGTCGCTCGGGTACCTGATCGAGACGCCTGGGAATATCTTCGCCCGGAACGATCCGAAAAACCCGCGCCTCGATTTCGGGAGCGCAGAGTGGATGGGGAGGGCCGCGACATGGATCGCGATGCAGCCAGCTGAATACACCGGACACATCGTCTTCGACGACAAGATACGCTACTGGCTGCAAGATATTTCTTGAGTCGGGTCGAGATTCGATAATCCGGGACTTGGGCAGCTGACGCGCCTTCGTCCGAGCTGACACCTTTCGCCGTTGCCTGCGATCTGCCCTGTGGCGAGTTGGAGGCGGTCGTTTGGAACTTGTTCTCGTCGCCGTCCTCGTTGCACTTGCCGCGCTGCTCATGGTCTCCTTCCTGCTGCTCTATCAGCTCATCACGCAGAACGGCCGCATTCTGATCCGCCTCGAGTTCCTCGAGCAGCTACTTGCGCCGTTGACCCAAAGTGATGCTGATTTCGGCGTCGAGGAGTACGTTGGGACGTTGCAGCCGGGAGGGCCGGCGCCCCCGATTCGCCTCCCTGACCTCGGCGGGGTCGAACGAACCCTATCGGAATGGCGCGGCAGCCGCGTGCTGCTCGTCTTTTTCGACCCTCGTTGTGTCTTCTCTCAGAAGCTTCTGCCCTCGTTGGTGGCATTGGCGTCGGACGTCGTCCCCGGCCGGCCGGTGCCGGTGGTAATCACGACCGGCACCCGCGCGGACAATCTCGCGCTGTTCGACGAAGCGGGCTTTTCGAGCCAAGTGCTGCTGCAGGCGGCGATGGAAGTCGCGGCCGCGTATAAGGTTGATGGCACCCCAATGAGCTACCTCATCGGCGCGGATGGGACGATCGCGAGTAATGTCGCGGTCGGCATCCAGTCGACGCTCATCCTCGCGGGTGAGATCGCGACCGTCACAGACGCAACGGCCACGTATCGTGCCGATCACACTGGACCGAGCATTGAGGCTGGGCTCGAGGCAACCGTGACGCTGCGCGATGGGTTGAAGGCCGGCGCTACCGCGCCGATCTTCCGCTTGCCTCGGGTCGACGGAGGCCAGCTCTCGCTCCTGGACTACCGAGGAAGGGACGTCGTAGTGGTGTTCTCCGATCCCGAGTGCGGTCCATGCGATGTGCTCGCGCCACTCATCGAGGCGGCGCACCGCGATATGCCGGCACTCGCGCTGGTGATGATCAGCCGGGGCGAAGCTGAGACGACCCGAGCGAAAGCCGCTGAGTTCGGCCTCAGTTTTCCGGTCGCGCTCCAGCGCCATTGGGAGATCTCACGCGAATATGGTATTTTCGCCACACCGGCGGCGTTCTACATCGATGAATGGGGCGTCATCGCTGCCGACGTGGCGCTCGGAAACGACAGCATCATGGAGCTGATCGAAGCAGCCGCAAAGTCACCGAGTCGTTGAGAGTTATGAGGCGCAAACAATGAGCGAGCAGTTCGACGACTACAGTAAGCATCTTGCGACGAAGCACTCACGTCGAGGCGTACTCAAGTTTCTCGGCGCGGGCTTCATCGGCGTCGCCGTCTCTACGTTGTTCTCGAACCGCGCGGACGCTTCAACGGCGAGCGGCGAGAACAGCCTCAGCCAGGCGACCCCGCATATCAACAACAGCAAGCCGCCGTACTATTGGCCACCTCGCTTTAACGGGATCAGTCCTTACAGGCCCGAGATCAACGACACGCAGCCGCCTTGGCCACCTCGTTTCAACGGGACTAGGCCCTACAAGCCTGAGATCAACGACACGCTGCCGCCGTACAAGCCGCCTCACATCAATGAACACGACTACGAAAACGGGGAGGCCCGCGACTTCCTCCGGAAGCTGTTGCAACTGCTTCGTAACTCCCAGTAGCCGGGTCAAGCTCGACTCATGGGCTATGTCGGCGCTACGTCGATTCGAGCGCATGCGCCTCTGGTCTCAGTCATACTGACGACGCGTGACCGGCCGCACCTGCTGCCGATCGCGCTCGCGTGCTTCGAGCATCAGACGTACGCAAGTCGTGAGCTGATTGTCGTGGACGATGGCTCGGAATATCCGGCGGACCTCGCTGGCCGCGCATCACTGTCGGCGCGGGTGATTTCCGTGAAGCCCGGCACGCCGCTCGGTATCAAGCTGAACTACGGCGCCGACGCGGCGCGCGGCCGGCTGTGCGTGAAGATGGACGACGACGACTGGTACGCGCCGACGTACATCGAGACATCCGTGAACGCCCTGCTCGAGACGGAAGCGACGATCTGTAGGCCGACTGTGGTCATCCATATGGGCTTCCTCTTCTTCGAGCTCCGAACCTGGCAGATTCATGAATCGACCGAGCAGAACGCGCCGGGCGCGACGCTGATGTTCTCCAGGAACGACTGGCGGCGTCGGCCGTTTCGTCCGGTGCCCACGGACGAGGACGCGTGGTTCTACCGCGATCAGATGCGAGCCGGCGCAACCGTGCTCACAATCGACTCAAAAGAGACATTCGCGGCGATCCGGCATCGAGGACACCGGGCCACCTTCGGGCACACGTGGCGATACCAGCTGGACGGGAGCACGCTCGAGGACTATCTGACGTCGCGGCCGGTGTACGCCACACTGCCGGAGCAGTTTTTTCCGGACTGGGCGCTCAAGGTGTACCGCGGGATTCACGACGACCTCGTCGCGCAGGAGATCGAGGCGGAACGCATCGTGCCAGAAGTCGCATCGGGGGGCGGCGCGGATGGTGCTCTCGAAGATCGGTAACCGGCTCAGGGCGGGCAACCTCAAAAGCAGCGAGCGCGGTCAGGCCGGGCCGCGGGTGCTGATCCTCACGCCCGTGAAGGATGCCGAGCGCGCGTTGCCCGTGTACTGGAAGCTGCTGTACCGGCTGACCTACCCACTGCAGCTCATCTCGTTGGGCTTTCTCGAGAGCGACAGCTCGGATCGTTCGCTCAGTCTCTTGCGCGCGAAGATGCCGGCGCTTCAACGGGACTTCCGCCGCGCTTTGATGTGGAAACGCGACTTTGGCTTTGAGATCCCGGCGCACCTCGACCGCCACAGCGAGTCGATCCAGATCGAGCGCCGCCGTGTCCTCGCCAGGAGCCGCAACCACCTGCTCTTCCACGCGCTGGATAACGAGGAGTGGGTGCTCTGGATGGACGTCGATCTGCTCGACTACCCGCCGGACATCATCGAAACGCTGCTCGCGACGGGGAAAGAGATCGTGCAGCCGCACTGCGTTCTGAAGTACGGAGGACCCACGTACGACCAGAACGCCTGGACAGAGCAGGGGCGATTCCACATGGACTCGATGCGGGACCGAGACTTCGTACGCCTCGACGCGGTCGGCGGGACGATGCTGCTCGTGAAGGCCGACCTGCATCGAGACGGGCTCATCTTCCCGCCGTTCCTGTACGGCCTCGCGAACGAACGCATTCGGGCGGGACGTGGCGAGGTGGAAACGGAGGGGCTGGCGATGCTGGCGCATGACATGGGGCTAGAGTGCTGGGGACTACCAAACGTCGAAATCCTGCATCAGCCATTCTGAGCTGAGGTCTTGGGTATGCCACAGCGAGACGTGCTGTCGCGGCTGCTGTTTGTCAGCCCCACATACCCGGACATCCAGGGCAACGGACTTGCGATGCGAGCGGGCATGTTCATCGAGGCGCTGGCGCAACAGCATCGCGTCTCGCTGCTAGTCATCCCGCTGTTTGGGGAGCGGACGCCTTCCTCGGACGCGTTCATCCGCGAGCATTGCGCCCAGGAGTTCGTCATCCAGCATCGAGTCGGTCAAGGTCTATGGGTGCGAGCGCGCGGGCGCTTCGATAAGGGTCCGCCGTTGATGCGCTTCTTCGCGAACCAGGTCGCCGGCGCCGCGAGGGCATTGGCTGAGGCCGACTTCGAGGTGATCCATGCCTTCAGGTTGTATACCGCACCGCTTGCAATCGCGCTCGCGAAACGGGCGTCGAACGGCCGGCGGCCACAGCTGCACCTCGATGTGGACGACATCGAGTCTAGGACGCACGCGCGGCTCGCCGGGCTGTACCGTCTCAATAGCCGCCTTTCGAGTGCCGAGGCAGAGGCCCAGGAAGCGACGCGATACCTCGAGGCGGAGCGACGGCTCGTGCCGAGGTTCGACCGTGTCTATGTTTGCACGCAGGGCGATGCCGATCGCCTCGAATCAGTCGCCGGCGAGGTCCGCATCATGCCGAATGCGATTCGGCCTCCGGTGGCGCTCCTGCGTCGGCAGACGTCGCATCCGTATACCCTGCTCTTCGTCGGGACGCTGGGGTACTACCCGAACGAGGATGCCGTCCGCTATTTCTGCGGTTCGATTCTGCCGCTCATTCGCCAGGAAGCGGCACGGCCGTTCCTCGTGCGCGCGGTCGGCCGCGGCATGCCCGCTGACTTCGGCGCGCTCGCGCGGATCCCCGAGTTGCGGCTGGTCGGCGAGGTCGAAGACCTCGACCTCGAGTACGCCGAGGCGGACGCCGTGATTGTACCGATTCGAGCCGGCGGTGGCACTCGTATCAAGGTGCTCGAGGCATTCGCGCATGCGCGTCCGGTCGTCAGCACGGCCATCGGGATGGAAGGGATCGACGCAGAGCCGGGACGTGAGTTCCTTCTCGGAGACGCCGCCGAGGCGTTCGCCGCGCAATGCCTGAGACTAATGGCAGACGCCGATCTCGCGTCGGATCTCTCTCGTCAGGCGAGCTCATTGCTCAATGAACGGTACTCCCAGCAGCGCATCAACCGCCTCGTCGCCGAGTGGAGTTAGCCTCGGCCTCGTCAAGGACCTCGATGAGGCGCACTGCCGCCGCGTCCCACGTGAAGCGCTCTGCGATCCGCTCGTGGGCCGACGCTCTCGTTGCGTCGCGACCCTCGACGGCGCGCCGAATGTGCTCAACCGCTTCGGCCTCGTCGGGCGCCCACCAATTCGCTCCTTCGAACAGCTCGCTGATCCACGAGCCCGCCTCCGTGGTCGCGGGCTGCTCACGAGACGAGACCATCGAGGCGATGTCCTCGTCCAGGTAGTCGACGTACGCGCTGTGCCGAGGGGCAATCAGCCGTAAGCCGGAAGCCGCGGCCTGGATCATTGAAAGGTCCCAACCCTCGCCGAACGAAAGGCTCAGGTAGTGCGTCGCGATGGCAAAGAGCCGGGGCATGTCGGCGTCCGGGAAGAGGTCGTACACGAAATGAATGGGGGCCGCCTGGTCGAGACGGATACCGGTTCGATGCTGGGCTGCCCGGACGTCCGCCTCGAAGCTTGCGAGTGACCCGGGATTGTAGCAGCCAACCTTCCAGATCAACACCGTGTCGTCCCGCTTCGTGGTCGCGCGCAACCACGCGGTCAAGAGGCCGCCGAGGTTCTTGCGCGCCCCGATCTCAGAGACGTTGAGAAAGCGCACGGCATACGAGCTGAGCGGCCTCCCCACGGCATTCTCGAACTGGAACGGCCGCACGCCGGGCCGGTACAGGTCAGTGCGCACGCCGAGAGGACATAACCGCAATTTCGACTCCGGCACGCCGCTATCGATCCAGGCACGTCTGGAATGCTCCGTCGGGAGGACGATCAGATCCGACTGCTGGTGAGCCGCGGCCCATCGCCCCGGGATGCGCGTGGCCTCGAACATCGTAAAGTTGATATTCGGCAGCGCGGCGTCTCGCGCCACCTGAGTCGGGAAGCTGAAATGCAGGACGGTCCGGGCATCCGTCCGCCGGTTCAGCGACTCGAACCACGGATCGCGCAGTTGGTGCGGGAGCCGGACCGGGCTCCACTCGGCCAGGTTTTCGAGGTCAACTCCCACGCCCCGCGTCGAAAGTGCTCGCACGAACTCTCGGACGTGATGGTCGTAGCCACTCGGCCCCAGGAAGGGGCCGCGAATTCTGACGCTCGATGCCATGTGCGAAGTATCGCACCTCACACCGGCACGGCCGACGCTCAGAGTCCACGGTGTGGCAGCCCGCGATGCTGTCTTCGCCCTGCTGAGGCATTAGTCCGCGAGGGCGGCGTAGGTGGCGCGTGCTTCCTCGATGCTGCCGGCGCCGAAGAGGCGCGCGCGCACGGCAGCGGCATCGCGGCGCCCTGCCGCGTAGAGCGCGAGCTGCCGCTTGGTATGGGCCAGTGCCTCGTGAGGGGGCAGGCACGCTTCGATCAGTGCGAGGTGCTGGTGTGCCACTGCGGCCTCGTGTGCCCGTCGCTCGTCGGACGTGCGCGCCTCGTGCGCGGGGTCGAAGACCCAGGGTCGGCCGAGTGCGGCGCGCCCGATCATCACGCCAGCGCAGCCGGTAGCCTCGACCATGCGCTGTGCTTCGGCGAGTGACTGCACATCGCCGTTGCCGGTGACGGGGATGTCGACGGCACGGACGACATCGGCGATCACGTCCCACGGGGCTTGGCCGCTGTATTGCTGCGAGCGCGTCCGGGGGTGCACCGTGATGGCGTCGACCCCCACGTCCTGAGCCATGCGCGCCACCTCCACGGCGTTGACGCACGAGTCGTCCCAGCCGCCGCGAATCTTGATTGTCAGCGGCACGTCCAGCTCAGTAAGGGCGCGGCGGAGCGCAGCGAGGATGCGGGCGGTCGCGGGGACATCACGCATCAGGGCGGCGCCTTTCCCTTTGCGCACCACTTTCCTGGCGGGGCAGCCCATATTGATATCGATGATCCTGGCGCCCGCCTCGACGAGGCGCAGCGCTGCCGGCACCAGCGTAGCCTCGGTGCTGCCGAGGAGTTGCATCGCCAGCGGACCTTCCTCGGGGTACGTCGCGGCCATGTGCGCGATGCGCTTGCTGTCGTGCAGCAACGCTTCGGCGTCGATCTCCTCGTTGGTAGAGAAGCCAGCGCCGCAGCCGCGCGCGCTCGCGCGGAAGGGCGCGTTGGTGTAACTGGCCATGGGCGCGAGGCGCACCGGGCCAGAGGCAATGAGATCCCGCATCGAGAGCATATCGACCAGTATCGGGAATGCGGCGGCCTCGGACGAGCGAGCCCCGTGCGAGGAAATCGCGTAATCGCTGCGGCGAGCCTCCAACAGCAACAACCGAATCCTCGCCCGCGCCATCTTCGAACGGGTGAACGAGCCAGCCACCTGAAGCGACTGACCCGGTAAGGCATGCGGCCCATAGGCGAAGGAGGGGCCTCTCGGCCCCTCCTGTTCGCGCGCATACAACCGGGTTGGTAGTGCTGCCTACCGCCCCTTCCAGTTGGGGGCGCGCTTCTCGGCGAAGGCCTTCGGGCCTTCCATGCGGTCCTCGCTGCCCGCCACCTTGTCCTGCAGCGGCTTGTTCACGGCCTTCAGGTGGTCGAGGAGCAGGACGCCCGCGGGCGGCGTGGGCGGATTCATGTGCAGGTGGACGCCGTTCTTCAGCGCCTGCACCGCCAGCGGAGCGCACTTCTTCAGGATCTCGGCGCGCTTCTCAGCCTCCGCCATCAGTGCGTCGCGGTCCGGCACCAGCCACTGGACGAAGCCGATGTCGTGCGCCTCTTGAGCCGTGATGTGGTCGCCCGAGAGGATGATCCACATCGCCCAGCCGAGCGGGACGAATCCCATCTCCAGCGTGTCCATCAGATTGATCGGCGTCAGGCTGCGGAGCGGCTCCGGCATCCCGAATACGGACTTCTCGGTAGCGATGCGGAAGTCGCAGCGCGCGGAGAGCTGCATACCGCCGGCCAGCGCATACCCGTCGACCGCCGCAATGACGGGCTTGAGGATTTCCCCCGCCCTGCTCAACCCGCTCTTCGCGTCCTGGGCCGCTCCCTGGCCGATCGTCTGGTCCCGCTCGGTCATCTCCTTCAGGTCGGCGCCGGCGCAGAAGGCACGTCCACCCGCCCCGGTCAGGACGACGACGAGGACGTCATCGTCGTTGTCGGCTTCCTCGAAGCCGTACCAGAGGCCGTTCTGCACCCCGGTACTGAGCGCGTTCATCTTCTCGGCGTTGTTGATCGTGAGCCACGCGACCCGATTCCGCTTCTCGTAGCTCACCAACTCAAACGTCTTCGTCACCATCGGCATACCCTCCTGACTCTCTCTTCTGGAGATGCGTTTGCTGCGTCACAATATCGCGGTTGGGCATAACACACACCCTCCGTTGTCCCTCGGCGCTGGACCTCGCTGTCGGCGGACGCGAGCACCTTCATCTGGCAGTGCAAGCCTCCCGGAGCGTGGGCTCAGAAGCCAGATCGGGCGGTCACTGTCCGCCAGCGCTCATTCGCGCCGCGCGCAGTCTAGCACACTCGTCATAGCATCAGAGATCATCGAGACCCGCCACCGGCCCGCACCGAAGCCCGGCGGGGAGACATCGGCTGAGACGTCGAGTGACGATGCTTGCTGGGAGACGATTGCGCGTCGCGCCTCTGCATTGCGAGCGAGCTTGACCTCGATGATGGCGGGCCGTCCTGACGGCTCGACGGCCAGGCGGTCTGCATAGCCTCCTCCGAGTTGGACCTCGCGCCCGACGATGACGAGCTGCGGTGAACCAGCGAGAGGGAGGAGCTGCGGCGCCTCCTCGATGAGCGAGTGCAGTCGCGCTTCATCCGGAAAGCCGCTCGTCGAGAGCAACCTCCAGCCTGAGCCGTCGTTACTCCAGATGCCGGGCACTGCGCCGTCCTCCGCGTGAATACTAGCGCGTCAACAGCAAGGGAGGGATGAGGACCGACGGTGGCAGGACGTAATCCGCCCATCGTGTTTCGCCAACGCCATCCGCGGTCACTGCTTGCTGCGCCCAGCGGCCTGCACGAATGAGACCTTACATTTGCCTCAAATGCCGCCACTCGATTCGGCGGGCCGGGACCACGTCCCGGTCGAGATACTGTCCGAAGCGCGAGCCGGGGCGTACACGGTGCGTCCGCCGCACGTGATGAGCGTAATCCACTCTTCGCCCGAAGGCCGGGCACTGGGCCACACAACTTCTTCAATCGGGATGGTTGATTCGTCGTAGCGGACGTTGGTCATGACCTCGTACGTGTACGGCAGGCCGTTGCCCATGGTCACGATGACGACGTCGCCGGGGACTGCGAGGTGGAGGCTAGAAGGGACCGTGGTTCAGATTCCACGTCTCATGGGCAGAAACACTGCGTTCTCACTCCAGCCCGGCTTTGGGTAGTCGTAATACCAGCCGATGGCATATATCCCATCGCTGGGAGTCTGCATCTGACCCCCAATCACCGCGACCCGCTCGATGT
>CAYGHU010000056.1:0-10355 GCA_964349785.1 uncultured Dehalococcoidaceae bacterium
GCTGCGGAGGCGCTCCGGGCAGCCCGATGTGCGGTGCTTCCGTCACCCCGTTCTCCCGATGCTGCTCAAGGGCGCGGTAGTACTGTTCCAGCCGGTCCTCGACGCGACGGAAGAGCGTCCCTTCCGGGTAGCGGCCGTCCTCGCCGCGCGTGCCGGCCGGGAGGCCGGTCAGTATCTCGATGCCTTCTTCGATGGTCTTCGCGGACCAGACGTGGAACTTGCCTTCGCTGACCGCGCGGGCGACCTCTGGGCGGAGGACGACGTTCGGCACGTTGGACTCCGGGATCATCACGCCCTGCGTGCCGTCCAGGCCGCGCGCGCGACAGACCTCGAAGAACCCTTCGATCTTCGCGGTCGCCCCGCCGATGGGCTGCACTTCGCCATGCTGGTTCACGGAGCCGGTGACGGCGATGGACTGGCTGATGGGGGCTCCGGAGAGCGCGGAGAGGATGGCGTAGACCTCTGTTGCGGACGCCGAGTCGCCGTCGATGTCTCCGTACAACTGCTCGAAGGTCAGGCTGGCGTGGAGCGACAGCGCTTTGTCCTGGCCGAAGCGGTCCGCGAGGAAGCCGCGCAGGATCATGAAGCCCTTGTTGTGCACGCGTCCCGACATATCCGCCTCGCGTTCGACGTTCACGATCGTGCCGCGGCCGGCGGCCACCACGCAGGTGATGCGTGACGGCCGTCCGAAGACGATGTCGCCGAGGTCGTACACGGACAGGGCGTTGATCTGGCCGACCGCCTCTCCGGCGGTGTCTATGAAGATGGTGCCGTTGTCGATCATCATCTGGATGCGGTCGCGTAGCAGGGACGAACGGTACTCGAGTTCGTCGAGCGCGCGTTCGACATGGCGGGCCTCGATGAGCGGGGAGGAGTCTCGCTCGGCCCAGTACTCAGCCTGGCGGATCAGGTCGGTGAACGCGCCGATGTTGGCGGAGAGCCGGCGCTGGTCCTCGGCCAGCCGCGAGGAGTGCTCGACCAGGCGTGCGATCGCACCCGCACTGACGCAGCGCATGCCGCCGCTGTCGCACTGGGCACGGGTGACCGAGGCGAGGCCGAGGATGTTTTCCTGCGTCCTGGGGAAGTCGGGTTCGAAGTCCGCCTTGACGCGGAAGAGCTCGCGGAAGTCGGGATCGAAGCGAAACAGCGCGGAGAACAGATCGACTTCGCCGGTGATCGCCACCTTGGTGCTGAGCGGGACGGGTTCCGGCCGCAGGCCGCTGGTCGGGACGAGCCCGAGGGTCTCTGGAAGGTTCTCGATGGCGATGGTCCCGGTGGCGAGCGCTCGCTTGAGCCCGTCGTAGGCTGTGGGGTTCTGGAGGAGCTCGCGCAGGCGGAGGACCATGAAGCCACCGTTGGCGAGCGCAAGCGACCCCGGCTTGATCATGCGGTGGTTGGTCACCATGGTGCCGAACTGGCTGGCGTATTCGATGCGGCCGATGAGGTTGTAGTAGGTCGGGTGCCGCTCCAGGATCACGGGCGCGCCGGCGTCCGGCTCCCGCGTCACAAAGACGTTGACCTCGTAGCGCTGGAGGAGCGCCTCGCGGGCCTGCTGCGGCGACGGCATGTTGGGCATGAACTGTGGCGGTTGCTCAGCCGAGCCGCGGAACCGTTCATGTTCCTTGATGAGGTCGGAGCTGACGCCTTCGAGGAAACGCTTGATCTCCTCGTTCTGGCCCCACCGGTCGAGGAGAGCGCCGAGCAGACCGCTAATTGCCCCCGTCGCAACCTCATCGTCCAGGCGCTGCAGCCGATCCTGTGCGCCGCGCTCCAGTGCGCGCATGCCGAGCAAGGCGTCAGCCACGACCTGCTCCAACTCGTGAGCCGCCTCCTTGATGCGCTCCTGTGCCTGCTGCGGGAGTTGTTCGAACTCCTCATCGCTGAGCGGTTTGCCTTCGACCACCGGGGCCGAGGTGATCCCCGCTGGGGTCATCTGGAGCAGAAACCCTCGCTGCTGCGCCTCGTTCCGGAGCTGGTCGAGGATATCGCTGCGCCGGGTATCGAGCTCGCGGCCGATGTCCTGCCGCTGGCGTACGTAGGTGTCCGAGTCGAAGCCCCGCTGGAGCTCGTCGGCGGCGCTATGCGTCGTCCGCCGCACGGCCTCCGCGAAGGCACGGCCGTCGCCCGGGGGGAGGGTGATGCCGACGGGGCGGTCGGGGTTGTCGAAGTTGTAGACGTATACCCAGTCGGGCGGGGTCGGCAGCTCGGCCGCCCGCTGGCGGAGGAACGACTCTACGATGGTGGCCTTCCCCATACCTTCGAGCCCCGACGCATAGAGGTTGTACCCCAGCGCGTCCATGCCGAGGGCGAACTCGATGGCACGGACGGCGCGTTCCTGCCCGAATACGGCTTCCAGCGGATGGATGTCCTGCGTGCTCTGAAAGGGCAGACTCGATGGGTCGCAGCGCGCCGTCAGTCGTTCGGCATCGACGCGATGGGTCGCGCGGAGGTCGTTCATCGGCCAGGCATCCTTACTATGGATCCGTACGCTGCGCCGGGTGGGCCGAAGTGAATCCTAGCACCGCGCCGAAGCATGGGGTCATCCCTGGTGCGGCCTCGTGGTAGCATCGGCGGCGTTGCCGGTTGAGAGCCGGGTGGAGGGATTATGCGCGCGGCAGTTATCACCAGCCCCGGTGGGCCCGAAGTCTTCGCGATTCAAACGCTCGACGATCCCCGCATCGGGCCGGAAGAAGTCCTCGTCGAGGTATACGCGACGGCGCTGAACCGCGCCGACCTGATGCAGCGCAGAGGCCGTTATCCGAGCCCGCAGGGCGTCCGCGACGACCTGCCTGGTCTGGAGATGGCCGGGGTCGTCATCGAAACGGGCGAGCGTGTGGCGGCGTGGAAGCCAGGCGACCGCGTGATGGCGCTGCTCGGCGGCGGCGGATACGGCTCGCGCGTCGCGGTGCACGAGCGGATGCTCATGTCGATCCCTCCGAACCTGTCGTTCGAGCAAGCCGCATCGATTCCGGAGGTGTTCCTCACGGCCTTCGATGCACTGTTCCTCCAGTGCGGGTTGCAGCCGGGCGAGACGGCGCTGGTGCATGCGGCCGGCTCAGGTGTGGGTACAGCGGCGATCCAGATGGCGTCCGTCGTCGGTTGTCGCGTCTTCGGTACCGCGGGATCCGACGAGAAGCTCGGCGACGCGGTCGCGCTGGGGCTGAACGTCGGGATCAACTACCACACGGAGAACTTCGCGGAGACGGTGGCAGCGCGGACGGATGGCCGAGGGGTCGACGTTATCCTAGATGTCATTGGCGCCGACTACTGGGCGCGCAACCTGGAGGCGCTCGCGATGCGCGGGCGCATGGTCTTGGTCGGGACGATGAGTGGGGCGAAGGTGGACGCGGACCTCGGCAGGGTGATGTCGAAGCGGCTGCGCGTGCACGGCACCATGCTGCGGTCGCGCCCACTGGAAGAGAAGGCGACACTGACGCAGGAGTTCGCGCGGCGGATGCTGCCGCTGTTCGCCTCGGAGCGACTCGTCGCGGTCGTCGACCGGGTATATCCGCTCGAGGAAGTGGCGGAGGCGCACCGGTACATGGAGTCGAACGCGAACTTCGGGAAGATCGTGCTGCGGCACGGGGGAGACGGGTAAGGAGCGCGGAAGCCACGAATCTGAGAAAAATCGGGCCGCACATCTAGGCGCGAACGGCCAGGATGTGTATAAAGAGGTGCGAAGTATCACGGTCAGCATTGCGAGTCCGCTCATCCGACCCCCGCGGGGCGAACAGAGGACGCAGTTGAAAGGACGCCGAGGATGGATCTGGGATTCACGGAGACGCAGGAACTGCTCAAGAACGCGGCGCGAGAGTTCCTTGAGAACGAGTGCCCGGAGTCGCTGGTGCGCGATATGGAGGAGGACCCGCAGGGTTACTCTCCGCAGCTGTGGGCGAAGATGGCGGACCAGGGCTGGCAGGGGCTGATGATCCCCGAGCAGTATGGCGGCGCCGGCCTCGACTTCCTGGACCTGAGCGTGTTGCTGGAGGAGTTCGGGCGGGCGCTGGTACCCGGCCCGTTCCTGTCCACGGTGCTGGGCGGGGTTGTCCCGCTGCTGGCCGCTGGTTCGGACGCGCAGAAGCAGGAGTTCCTGCCTCGCATTGCCTCGGGTGACGTGATCTTCACGCTCGCCCTCACGGAGCCCTCGGCGCGGTTCGATGAGCAGGGTGTGCAGGCGCAGGCGACCGTCTCCGGCAACGACGTCACCATCACCGGGACGAAGCTGTTTGTGCCGGACGCCAACGTAGCCGACTACATGGTCGTGGCGGCCCGCTCTGGGGCGGGCGTGACGCTGGCCATCGTGCCGACCAACCAGGCGGGCGTGCAGGTCCGGCAGTTGCTGACGATCGCGCGCGACAAGCAGTGCGAGGTAGTGTTGAACAACGCCACGGGTCAACTGCTGGGCCAGGACGGCCAGGGCTGGGCCGTCGCACAGGACATCCTCAACCACTATGCGGTGGGCGAGTGCGCGTACATGGTGGGTCTGTCGCAGATGGACTTCGAGATTTCGGTGGACTACGCCAAGGAGCGTGTGCAGTTCGGGCGGCCGATCGGCTCGTTCCAGGCGATCCAGCACAAGTGCGCCGACATGGTGACGGACGTGGACGGCTCGCGGTTCATCATGTACAAGGCCGCGTGGTCGCTGAACACGGGTCAGGGCGACAAGCAGATGGCCGTGAACATGGCCAAGGCATGGACGTCCGAGGCGACCCGCCGCGTGGTGGCGCACGGCCAGCAGATCCACGGCGGCATCGGCTTCACGAAGGACTACAAGATCCAGCTGTACTACCGCCGCCAGAAGCGGTCGGAGCTGGCGTGGGGCGACGGAGACCACCACCGCGAGCTGGTGGCGCAGCAGCTGGGTATCTAGCCTCCTTTCGCAAGCTCGCAAGGCTGTTGAACGAGGCCGCCCCCTTGGGGGCGGCCTCTTCTTTGTGTGTCCGGTGTCTCTTGCGGATGGGTTGGGCGTCGTGTTACTTCGCGGGTCACGGCGGGGGCGCGGGAGGCGGCGCCAGGCGGTTAGCGGCTGATGGCGCCGCTGAGCACGACGAGCGGTCCGATGGTGGCCGCACCGCCAGCGGGGACGACCGAAACGGAGACACGCACCGGAGCCTTGATGCCGGGTGCAAGTTGCACGACCTTCTGGGCTCCGCCGTTCTCATCCGGCAGGAACATGCCTCCAGAAACCAGCGCCGTGCCGTCATCCACCCAGGCCTGGTACACGCTGTCCAGCGGGAGGTCAGGGAGGCTTCTGGCGACCAGCAAGCCTGCTCCAGTGTCAGCGCTCCACAGGAAACGGGCGCTCGCGCCGTGCCCGGTCGAGGTCGCCTCCAGGTTGCTCACGACGACCCTGGGGTCGGCGCTGATGGCGATGACGAGTTCCTGGTCGGCGACGGCGGTCTGTAGCTGCTGCCGTAACTCCTCGGACGCCTGCATGTTGACGCCCGCGGAGGCGAGCTGCTGGATCTGCTTCGCGCTTGCCTCGACGACAGCGGCGATGGTGGCGTTGCTGGCGCTCTGGCGGTCCAGTTCGCGCTGCAGGTTGACGGCCCAGCTGAGGAGGAAGACGAAGGCGACGGCCGCCGCGGCTGCCGCCGGCACGCGCCAGGAACGCCGCCACCAGGGCCGCTCGGCGCCGGTCAGGTTCGCGCGGCGGGCGGCGCGCAGGACGCGTTCGCGCAGCGTGGGGTCGGCGCGCCGCAAGGGGGCGCTGAGGGCGATGAGGTCGACCATCTCGTGGTAGGCGGTGAGGTCAGCGGCGGCGGTGCTGTCCGTGCGGACCAGATGCTCGACGGCGACGGCATCTTGCGCACTCAGCGTCCCGAGCGCGTACGCGGCCAGCAGCTCCTCGCGCTCTTCCGGCGTCAAAGCGTCATCCCTTGCTGAAACTCCTGTAGCTCCTGCCGGAGCTTGTTCATCGCGAGGCGCACCCGTGTCTTCACGGTCCCGAGCGGCAATCCGGTGCGTTCCGCGATCTCCACCTGTGTCAGCCCCCTGAAGTAGCCAAGTTCGATCACCTGGCGCTGGGCGAGAGGAAGGCACTTCATCGCCTCGCGCACCTTCCAGCGCATCTCGGCAAGCGCGAGCGCGAGCTGCGGGTCGTCTTTGCCTTCGATCCCGCCCAGGTCGGGCAGCGACTCATCGGCGGGGTCCTCGGTCATCACCCGGCGAGCGAGCCGGCGCTGCTCGTCGATCGCGCGGTTGCGCGTGACGGACATGAGCCAGCTGAGCAGACGGCCGCGGGTCGGGTCGAATGACTGCGGCCGCCGCCAGAGGCGAAGAAAGACCTCCTGCGTCACGTCCTCGGCGAGCTGGCGGTCGTACAATACCCGCAGGCTCACCGAGAAGACGAGCGTTGCGTAGCGGTCATACAGCACTTCCAGCGCCGAGATGTCGCCAGCGATCAGTCTGGTCATCAACTCGTCGTCGGTCGCGTCCGTCCTCGTCGCAGGGGGTACGTCCGGAAGCCGCCCGCGGATTCGCAGGGGTCGAGGCTCAGTCACAGGTGCGCCTCCAGATCCCAAGGGCGCGATGGTGGGGCGGCTACCCTATTCTACGACTCATGTAATGGCGAGAGGGAAGTGAATTACACTGTTGTCCCCGTCGCGAAAAGCAGGCCCCGGGCGAGCACTTCTCCGGCGAGGACCGCGCCGGTAGCGATGTAGAGCAGGCCGGTGGCGGACATCATGCCTCGAATCCCCGCGGCCTTCCAGGCGAGGATGCCGAGCACCAGCGGGAACAGCAGGCCGACGCCGATGCGGAGCCAGAACGCCGGATTCGCTCCCAGGGAGACGCCGAAGGCTGACTCGGTGAGAGGGACCTCGCGGACGGGCGCGATGACGCCGACGATGAGCAGTACGACCTGAAGGGCGAGCGCGCCGACGACGAGCAATGACATCTGCTCGAGCGGTTCTTTCGGGAGTCCCGAGTTCGTCAGGTACCAGTGCCCCCATGACATCGCCATGAGCGTGCCGCCGAGGGCGAGGGCGGCGGCCAGCATGCTCGCGACCACGCCGGCGTACGACCATGCGGGCGCGGCCACCAGACCCGCGAGCAAGCCGAGCACGACGACGCCGGCGACGATCCCGAGGCCGCCGAGGACGAGACCCGCCCTCCGCCAGCCCGCGAACGCCGCAATCATCTGGACAATGGCGATGGACAGAAAGGCGACGAGCGTCCAGCGGAAGGGTTCAAACCAGTCTGTGCTGAATCGATATCCGTCGATCTCGGAGGTGACATCGAGGCCCCATGCGACGAGCAAGGCGAGCAGCGCAGCCGGCACGACGACCATCGCGCCCATCTGTACGTAGCCTCGCGTGACCATGCCGCGGGCATCGAACAGGGTGGTGACCGCCAGCGAACCGACAGCCAGCTCCATGAGGAGGATGAGGAGGGTGTATGGGAGAGAGTCAGCGCTCACGCGAGCCGGATCGTATGGAGCGTGAGCCGGGGGGTCAACGTCGTCTACGTCCGCGGGACGTTCTTGCGCTCGCGCGGGCGGTTTGACAGGCCCGGATGCGAGGATGAGGATCCTCGTATGGCGTATATCACGCGTCAGTACGGTTCCAACCCTCGCTGGCTGATGAAGGCGCTCCGTGAAGTCCCGTATGAGATACAGGGGCTGCTTGGGAGCCTGGACGCGCGCGAGTCGCAGTGGCGGCCCGCGCCGGGCGAGTGGTGCGCCAAGGAAGTGGCCGGTTTTCTCCTCGAAAGCGAGCGGGAGGACCTGCGGGCGGTGGAGGCGATGGTCGCGCGCGATGGCGCGCGGGTGGAAGAGCGCCGCGCGTACCTCGCGCCGGGCGAGCAGGATTACTTGGACGAGCCGATTGAGGAGCTGGTGTGGGACTTCCTGACGCTGCGGGAGTCGCTGCTGTGGAAGTTAGAGCTGGTCGACGACTGGGAGCGGAGCGGGCAGCACCCATACCGCGGCCGGATCTCGCTGGTCGAGTACCTGCACGAGGTCAACGAGCGCGACCTGGAGGCGGCGTGGAAGCTGCGTAAGCTACATGAGGCGATCGAGGCATCCTCGACGCCCGTGCGCGGGCGCTAGTATTGCATTTGTGGTGCGCACGGCATTGCCTTTTCTCTTGACGAGGCAGCACGTATTCGCGGGCGCTTTATACTGAGTTGTACCCTCGTTGCGCTGTCCGGTCTGAGTAGGGGATGCATGGATCCCGACGTCGCGTCACGGCAATCTGCCCCGCCGGTCTCCCAGAGGCACGAGCGAGCCTCGTGGTAACCGCATACGAAGCGCCGGAGATCGCGGCGCATATCGCCGCGGGCCGCGCACGGGCGGGCGGCAACCGCTTCCTCAGCGTGCAACTGCCGGCAACGTTCGACCCTACAGCGTTGCTTCTGGACCCGGTCGCGAATCACGTGGTCGCATCCTACGAACGGCCCGACCGCGGTTTCGCGCTCGTCGGGGTGGGAGAGGCCGACCGCGTCGAGGTGCGGACCGGCGAAGACCCGCAGTCGGTCCGATCGGCCGCAATGCGGCTTCTGGCGGATGAGCCCGATGCCGAGTTACCAGAGCTACGGGCCCGTGTGCTCGGTGGCTTCGCGTTCGACACCCATCGCGCGCCCTCGGGGCCGTGGGCGGGCTTCGCCGCCGGCGCGCTCGTGCTGCCTCGGCTGCTGTTCGTGCGCGACAGGGACGTGACGGGGGTAGTGGTCGCTCCGGGCGTCGACCCCGGCGAGGTGGAGGGGTTGCTCGGGCAGGCCCGCAGCAGGGAAGCGCCGTGCGCCGCCCCGGCACGCGTCTCCCATGACACAGACCGCGCGCGCTGGCTGGGCAGCGTGGAGACGATCGCGGCCGAGGTGCGAGCAGGACGCTATGAGAAGGTCGTGCTGGCGGCGGCGCGCGAGATCGAGGCGGAGACGCCGATCAGCCTCGGCGGGGCGCTGACGCGGCTGCGCGCGCAGTATCCGCACTGCCACCTGTTCACGATCACGAGCGGCGATGCGACGTTCCTGGGGGCGAGTCCGGAGTTGCTGGTCGGCCTGCGTGGGGGCGTGGTCTCCGCGCTCGGCCTCGCGGGGTCTGCGCCTCGAAGCGAGGACCCGGAAGAAGACGACCGCCTGGCGCGGGAACTGCTGAGCAGCGCGAAGAATCGCGCCGAGCATGAGATCGTGGTGCGCGCGCTGCGCGAGGGGCTTGCGCCGCTGACGAGCGACCTCGATGCGGCGGACGAGCCGACCGTGCTGCGCCTGCGCAACATCCAGCATCTGGCGACGGATGTGTGGGCGCGAGCGCTGGCGGGTGTGGACATCCTCGATCTGGTCAGCCGGCTGCATCCCAGGCCGGCGGTCTGTGGCTGGCCGACGGAGACGGCGCTCGAAGTGATCCGGCAGCACGAGACGTTTGACCGTGGCTGGTATGCCGGGCCAGTCGGATGGATGGACAGCGCCGGGGACGGGGAGTTCGCTGTGGGGCTGCGCTCGGCGCTCGTACGAGGGCGGCGGGCGTGGCTGTTCGCGGGCGCTGGTATCCTCGGCGACTCGGAGCCTGAGGCGGAGCTGGCCGAGATCGAGTGGAAGTTCGTGCCGCTGAGCGTCGCCCTGGCTGACGGCGCATAGGCATAGCGAGAGGGCGTAATGCCTGCATCTTCCGCTGCGTATGCCGACCAAGCGGTGCGGGCGTTCACGGGGCAATTGCTCCGGAGCGGGCTCTCCCACGTGGTGATCGCGCCCGGTTCGAGGTCCACACCGCTCACGCTGGCGTTCGCGCGCGACTCCCGGTTCACGACGTGGCTGCAGCTCGATGAGCGGTCGGCGGGGTACTTCGCGCTGGGGCTGGCGCGGCAGCTGCGCGCCCCGGTGGCCCTCGTGTGCACGTCCGGGACAGCGGCGGCGAACTTCCTGCCCGCGATTGTCGAGGCGCGCCTGTCACGCATACCGCTGCTGGTGCTCACAGCGGACCGGCCGCCGGAGCTGCACGACGTTGGGGCGAACCAGACGATCGACCAGGCGCGGCTGTACGGGACGCACGTGAAATGGACGGCGGAGATGCCGATCGCGGACGGCCAGGAGGCGCTGCCGCGGCATGCGAGCGCGACGGCCGCACGGGCAGTAGCGCTCGCGTCCCAGGCACCGGCCGCGCCGGTGCACGTGAACTTCCCGTTCCGTGAGCCGCTCCTTGACCCATCGCCGCCGCTCCCTGTGCCCGACCGGGGGCCAATGACCGTGGCTCAGCCCGCGCTAGCGCGGCCATCTTCCGAGGTCATCGCGCAGTTGATACCGCCGTTCCTGGGGCGCGGGATCATCGTGTGCGGGCCGGACTCGTACGGGCTGCCCGCCGAGGCGGTTGCCGGCCTCGCGGCAGTGCTCGGCTGGCCGGTGCTCGCCGACCCGCTGTC
>CAYGHU010000057.1:0-10288 GCA_964349785.1 uncultured Dehalococcoidaceae bacterium
GATGTTGTCAATCACGGGCGGGACTGTGGGGCTCAACGGCTGGTACACCTCGGACGTGACGGTGCACACGTCGGGTACCGATGACGTCAGCGGGCCGGTCACCTGCACGGCCGACCAGCTCCAGACCAGCGATACAGATGGACAGACCTTCAATGGCTCTTGCACGAATAGTGCCGGCCTGACAACGGATGCCGACCAGGTCAGCGTCAAGATGGACAAGACGGCTCCCTCGCTCGTGCCAGAGCTCTCGGCGGAGGAGATTGAGCTCAACGCTGGCGTCACTGCTTCAGCAAACGCCAGCGACGCGACCTCGGGCATCGCCTCGTCGAACTGCGACGAGGCCGACACGAGCACCGTCGGCATGCACACCATAACGTGCACCGCCACGGACAGGGCAGGCAACACGAGCAGCAAAGAGATCGAATACGAGGTTATGGCCATCGCGGGGACAATCGTCTTCGGGAACAAGCCGCCCGCCGGTGGCGGGTACGGGACGTTCTCGTTCGGCGGCGGCACCTTGCCACAGCTGCTCTCGGCGACCGGCTGCCCCGAGACGACCTCCGTCTTCTTCTACAACAAGACCGATGGGGCCTTCGCGGTCTGGATCCCTGGCTCACAGGTGGCGGCGGTGAACGAGGAGTTCCTCGCGATCTTCGCCAGCACTCCGCCGCTTCCGGAGGGCGTCATCTTTACAGGAAGATGTGTCTAGCTAGTCCACGCACGGTCAGCCTCGGCGGGAGGGACAAGAACGCGATGCCGCTGCGCCCCGCCGGTGAGGCCGACCTCGACACGATCATCGAGCTGATCCACGCCCTCGCGGAGTATGAGCGCGAGCCGGACGCGGTGCGGCTCGACCGCGAGGAGCTGCGGCGGCACCTCTTCGGCGCCCGGCCGTACGCCGAGGTGCTGCTGGCGGAGACGGAGGGTGAGAACGCCGGGTTCGCGCTGTTCTTCCACAACTTCAGCACCTGGGAAGGCAAGCCCGGCATCTACCTCGAAGACCTGTTCGTGCGGCCCCAGTATCGGCGGCACGGGTATGGACGGGAGTTACTGCAGGGAGTCGCGCGGATCGCCGTCGAACGCGGTTGCGCGCGGCTGGAGTGGGCCGTGCTCGACTGGAACGAGCCAGCGATCGCGTTCTATCGCAGCCTCAACGCTGTGCCTATGGACGAATGGACGACGTACCGCATCGTGGGGATGGCACTCGACGATCTGGCGGGCCAGTAGGGATCGGAAGCGACGATTCGCCGACGACGATTCCATCAGGGAGGACCTGTGCCACCGGACAATCTGACGATGGAAGACTACCTCGCAAGCCTGGATCACGACCGTCGTGTGTCCATCGAGGGCGTGCGTCAGGTCATACTGAACCACCTGCCTGCTGGTTATGTGGAGGCAGTCACTTCTGGCATGATCACCTACGACGTCCCTCTAAAGCTGTATCCGAATACCTACAACGGGAAGCCGCTTACGTACGTGGCTCTGGCTTCGCAAAAGAACTACATGTCTCTGTATCTCATGGGTATCTACGTCTCACCCGAGCTCGGGACGGCATTCGAGAAGGAATACCGAGGGACTGGGAAGCGCTACGACGTTGGCAAGTCGTGCGTCCGATTTCGCCGGGCCGACGACCTTCCACTGGACCTCATTGGCCGCACGATCGGGGCGATGGACGTGAATGCGTACGTCAGCCTTACGAAGGCCGCGAAGCAGGCAGGAACGAGCCGTGGAAGCGGGTAGGCGCTGGGTTGCTTCCGAACAGCGACGAGTAGCCGCCTACACGACGACCGGCGCACGGTCAGGGCGTGCGCGTTCCTCGGCGGCGATCGCGAGGACACGCTCGACCGCCACGTCGAGTTCGCCCTCGACGTTCACGACCACGTAGTCGAACAGGTCGCGCCGCGCCATCTCGCGTCCGGCTTCGGCCAGGCGGCGCTCGCGGTCGCCGTCATCGTGCATCTCCCCGCGCGCGCGAAGATGCGTTTCGAGGTGTTCGAGGCTGTCCGGCACGAGCATAACGAAGATCGCGGCCGGGATGAGGTCGCGCAGCGACGCCACTCCCTGCACATCGACGCGCAAGATGACGTCGCGCCCGGTATCGAGGGCACGACGAAGCTCCTCGCGGGGCAGCCCATACTGACCCTTTTCATAAATCTCAGCATGCTCCAGCAACTCGCCGGATTCGAGGTGGCGCTGAAACTCCCCGGCGGTCACAAAGATGTAGTCGCGACCGGGTACCTCGCCCGGCCGGGGCGGCCGCGTGGTCATTGTGACCGGACGAGCAAACTGCTCACTGGATTCGACGATGCGGTCGACAAGCGCGTCCTTGCCGACGCCGGATGGGCCGGAGACGACGATCACCAGCGGCGGACCGGTCTCTCCCAAGAGCTAGCCGCCGTCGACATTCCGCAGTGCGCCGACCCGGCCGGCGAAGGTTTCCGGCGTGATTGCGAGCAACGCCACCCAGTCGTTGTCGAGCACGACGACGGCCTTCGTCCTCCGCCCGCTGGTGAGGTCGATGATGTGCCGTTCTTCCTTACCACGCTGGATCATGCGCTTCACCGGCGCGGATGCGGGCGTGGCTACGGCCACAACACGATTCAACGCCAGGTGGTTCTCGAAGCCTACATGGATGAGTTCAGTTTGCATTGACCAGTCCTCAGCGAGATACAGCTTCGCCCGTTGCCTGCAACCGCGCGAGATCGCCCCAGAACTCAGGATACGACACGGCGACAGCCTCTCCACCCTCGATCACGGACTCCCCATCCGCCAGTATGCCGGCAGCCGCCGCCAGCATCGCCAGGCGATGGTCGCCGCCCGAGTGGGCGCGGGCAGCCTGCAGCCGTGTCCCTCCTCGGACCCGCATGCCATCCGGGCGCTCTTCGATGTCAGCCCCAAACCCGCGAAGCATCGCCGCCGTTGAGGCGATACGGTCCGATTCCTTCACCCTGAGTTCCGCAGCGTCCCGGATGAGCGTCTCGCCCTCGGCCATGGCACCGGCAAGCGCCACCAGCGGCAGTTCGTCGATCGCACGCGGCACGAGGGCGCCCGAGACTTCGTCGCCCTTCAAGCGAGCCGAACGGACACGCAGGTCCGCGACTGGCTCACCGCCGGTGGTCCGCTCTTCCAGGAGCTCGATGTCCGCGCCCATCGCGCGGAGGATGTCCAACAAGCCGGTCCGTGCCGGGTTGACGCCCACACCCGTGAGGAGCAACTCGGCGTCCGGATGGAGCGTCGCCACGACGATCCAGACGGCAGCGGTGCTGATGTCGCCCGGCACACTGACGTCGACGGCCACGAGGTCGCTGGGGGAAGGCGTGAGTGTGACGATGTGTCGTCCGTCCTCCTCGGCGGTTGCGATGTGAGCACCCATTGCGCTGAGCAGGCGCTCCGTGTGGTCACGCGACATCGAAGGCTCGGATACGGTCGTCGGGCCGTCCGCAGCGAGGCCAGCCAGCAGGAACGCGGACTTCACCTGTGCTGAGGCCACCGGCGTCTCAATGCGCTGGCCACCGTGGAGTGGGCCACCGCGCACGACGACCGGCGGCAGCGTGCCCGCCGCGCGGGCGGTCACGTCGGCGCCCAGCTGGCTGAGTGGACGGACGATGCGCGCCATCGGCCGGGCACGCAGTGAATCGTCGCCGGTGAGCACGGAAAGCATAGGCAGTCCGGCGAGCAGGCCGGTGAGCAGGCGAATGGTGGTGCCGGAGTTGCCGCAGTCGAGGACATTGTCAGGCTCGTGCAACGCGGCCCGGCCACCACCGTACACAATCAGCTCGCCCGCTCGCGGCTCCTCAATACGTGCGCCCAGACTGCGCATGCATTCAAGCGTGGAGCGCGTGTCGGCCGCATCGAGGAACCCCTCGATGCAAGCCTCGCCCCGCGCAATGGAGTTGAACATGATCGCCCGATGCGTGATCGACTTGTCACCGGGGATCGCGATAGCGCCCCGCAGGCGAGGCGACCGACGCACAACTATTTCGCTGGACATCAGGCTCGATCCCCAAAACGAACCCGGCGCTCGGATTCGGCAATGCGCTCCTCAGCGCGCTTCGACATCTCCCGCGCGCGCTCGGCGAGTGTGCCGCCCATCAACAGATCCATCATCGCCGAGTCGGGCACGGCTTCCCAGTGCTTTTCGTCGATCTCTTTGCGGCCAACGGCGCCGCTCATGAATGCCGCATGTTCCAGACTCGTCCTGGCGAAGAGGCGGAACAACTCCTGTTCGTCCTCGGTGTCGGCGATCTGCTGCTGGAGGCTACGCAACGCCTCGCGATAGCGCTCCATCCAGTGGATGATCTGGGTCCGGTTGGTGATGGCGATATCGTGTGCCATTGCTGGGTCGGTGCCGGCGAGGCGGGTCGTATCGCGGAAGCCACCCGCCGCGAGCGCCGATAACTCCGGCCATGCTTCGGAGTCGCGCGTCAGGCGGAAGAGCGCCGTTGCCGCCATCATTGGAAGATGCGAGATGGAGGCGACGTAGGCGTCGTGCTCCTCGGCGTCCATAAACATGGGCTGTGCGCCCATCATGTACGCTAGCCCGGTCACCACATCCACCGCATCCTCAGCGGCTTCCTGCGATGGCACGATCGCCCAGCGCGCTCGTTCGAAGAGCGTGGCTGCGGCTGCGCCCGGTCCAGACTCCGTCTTGCCCGCCATCGGGTGCCCACCGACGAAGGATGCGGTGTCCGGCAACAGTTCGCGCGCCCAACGCATGACTTCAGCCTTGGTCGAACCGGTATCGGTGATCACCACGCCAGGCTCAAGCGCGCGGGCAATCTCTTCCATCAGATCCCGGATCGCCAGGATCGGCACGGCGAGGATGACGAGACCCGCGCCGCGCACCGCTTCGAGCGGGTCGCGTACAGCACGATCCACCGCCTTCGCGCGCTCAGCGCCCTGCGCATGGTCTCGATATCGGTCGAAGCCGACTACTTCCAGCGGCTCGCGCGTACGGGTCGCCTTCAGGCGCAGCCCGATGGAGGTCCCGATCAGTCCGGTGCCAAGGATAGCAATGCGAGGCATGGCCGAGTCCCCTCAAGGCAGCCCTGTGTCTGTCCAGTGTACGTCTCGCGAGAATGAGCGGCTGCGTGGGTAGCGCCGGTCAACACGCGCTGTCGGCAGCTATCAGCCGCGCCAAGTCTTCGTCACCCGCCGCCGAAGTGTCCTTGTGCCGCGCGACGAGTTCGACCACCCGTGGGCGCGTGCCCGCCTGCGCCAGCATCTCCGCGCCGAGGCGCGAATGGTGCTCCAGCCGCCACAGCCCGCGCCGCCAGCTCCATCCATCCTGACGGCCTACCCACCGTCGTAAGCGTATCGAAAACGCGCCCAGCAGTACAAAGACGACACGATCCCAGACGGTGAGCGACCCTTTGCCCACATCGTGCAGCAACGCCGCCGCGAGCAGATTATCCGACGGCCGTACGTCCTGCGGCGTGCGGCGCTCCAGCCAACGAAGCATATCCATGGAGTGACGGCGGTCCCGCCCCTGCATTGCGGCGAACAGCAGCCGCTCCTGGTCGGTCAGCAAGGAGCAGACGGCGCGAACCTCCTCGGGTTGGAGCGCCCAGCGGAAGCCGCGGAAGAACTGCCCCGAGCGATACGCGGCGTTACGCCACACGAATCCCTCCACTGTCGCCGGCGAACAGGCGCAACAAGAACTCGATCGGCGGCCCCATGACGTCGAACAGGGGGTTGAACTCGCCACCCGACAGGAACGGCACGAAGAACAGCAGCAACAGGATGCCGGGCCCCCACGCCTCGAACCTGGCCAGGTCGCGACTCAGGTTCGCAGGCACGACCCCAACGAGGACACGAAAGCCATCGAGCGGCGGGATGGGGACAAAGTTGAACACGGCCAGGATGACGTTGAGCAACACGATCGTGCCGAGAAAGAGACCGATCAGGTTTTCTGGAGAATCGGACCAGACGCGAGCCCAGAATGCCGCGTCGCCCGGATTCACAAACGGGTGGAAGAATGGCACTATCCCGAGCTTGATCGGGATCCCCGCAAGCCCGGCAACAGCAAGGTTCGAGATTGGTCCCGCAGCGGCGATCATCACCATACTCTTCTGTGGATTCCTGGTGTTATAAGGGTTCACCGGCATCGGGCGCGCCCACCCGAAGCCGACGAACAGGATCATCAGCGACCCCAATGGATCGAGGTGAGCTTTCGGGTTGAGGGTTAGCCGTCCGTATTGTCTCGGGGTTCCATCGCCAAGGCTGTTAGCCACGAAGCCATGACAGAACTCATGGAACGCCAGTCCAACGGTCATGGAGACCGCGAAAGCGCCAATGAGGATGAGGAACGCTGACGGGGCGTCGCCCAGCACTGAGAGGTAACGCAATAGCACACAGCTAGCATAGATGGCCGTCCGGTTTGACACACGTTGTGTGCGCTTTCTATGGTGAGCGTGCTCAGTGCGCTCTTTCCCAGTAGCGGGCGCCTGGGCCACTCAGCAGGCGGTGACGGACTGGCGGGGTCCGGCACGCAGGGGAATCCCACCCCCGTTTGCATGGTGAAAGCGATGGCCCTGTCCCGCCGCCTGTTTCTCCTCATACCTATTGCAGGTGCATTTGTCGTGGCTGCGGTCGCGGTTGTCGTCTTCGTGATAAATCGCGAGGGACAAGACGCAGAGGACGAGAATCCGGCGTCCAAGACCGTATTCGTCTTCGCGGAGTTCGGCACTACCGCCGACGGCATCTACCGGGCATCAGCGGACAACCCTTCCGAGCGGTCGCTTATCGCAACGGTCGAGCATGCACCGGAATGGGGCATCAACCCAGCAGCGAGGCCGGCTGGCTTCAGGATCGCGTTCACAGTGCTGCCGCCGGGCAGCACGCCCGCACGAGAAACCGCCGCCGAATTGTGGCTGCTCGATGCAGAGACCGGCAAGCGGCGACTGCTCGCAAGCGATGCCGACTTGCTGACAGCGCCAGTATTCGACCGCGCAGGCGAGCACCTGGCCTATCGAAGCGACGGTGAGGCGAACCGCCAGTCCCTCGTGAGCGTCGACCTCGCGACAGGTGAGCGGCACACTTTGCATACGGTGGAGACGCAATTCGGCATCTACCCGGTGGGCTTCGCCAGCAACGGCGCGTTGCTGTTCGCCAACCTGTCGCGGTCCGGAACCGATCTGTTCCGGCTTCCGGATGGCGGCCAGCCGGAGCTGGTACTGCATGCGTCGGATCAGATCGCTCGCGACTGGAGCGTGTCACCTGACGGGGAGGCTGTCTCGTTCGTCGCCCCGGAGACACGGGAACAGCGGGTTGTGAACCGCTTGCAGGTAGTCGACCTCCTCGGGAAGAAGCGTGTGTCCGTACCTGCCGCCGAAACGCCATCTACGGCCGACCAGTTCTCACCCATCTGGCGTCCCGACGGGACAGCAATCACTGTCGGCCGCGAAGCGTACCCCAACCGAAATGCCGCTGCCATGACATATCCGCTCGATAGCGATACCGCGCAGGCCCTCGCGACTCCGGAACAGGGATACGACGTGCCGCTGAGCTGGAGTGCGGATGGCGAATATCTCGCGGCGCGATCTTACGATGGCACGACGGCGAACGAGCCGGGCATGGAGTCGCTTGTGGTGATCACGCCGGATGGCCGGCGACGGGCAGTGACTGCCCCCAACGAGGTGCTGTTTCTCGGTTGGATGATGCCCAATGGCTAAAGACCGCTTCGGGCGACTGCTCGCCGTCCCGGCGCTGGTAGCAGCGCTCTGGCTCCTCACCACATCGATCCCGGGTCAGCAGCAGCTGGCCGAGGCATGCGCATTCCTGCGCAGTCCTGTCGCCTACGAGGCGGACCGAACGCGTACCGCGTATTCGACCGCCATCGATGCGGCATCGGTGAACTCTTTGTTCCCGGGCGACCCGTTCTTCGGCCTCCCACCTGTGAAGACCGGCACCCGCGCAAACCGCACCGACGGACCCGCCCAGGCCCCAGCCGCGCTGCTGCGGGGTATCGCATGGGTCGAATCGAATCTCGCAATGGCCAGCGGCTCCGTCCCCTTCGAGTCGAGCGGCCCCGCGCTCGTGTCGTTCGACTGCGGCTACGGGTTGATGCAGGTGACGACGGGGATGACGGTGCCGCTGGGCGCTGACAATCAGCCCACAGCGAATCAGGCGAACGTGGCGACGCACTACCTGTACAACATCGCGCGAGGAGCGTTCATCCTCGCTGACAAATGGAACCAGGCGCCGGACTCTCGTCCTATCGCCGGCATCGACACGAACTCCGACTCAAGCATCCTTGAGAACTGGTACTACGCAGTCTGGAGCTACAACGGTTTCACTGGCCCCGGATCTGTCCAGTCCAATCACCCTCTCGATCCGCGGTTCAGCAACACTCGTGGGCGCTGGAAATGCGACGGGAGCCAGTCTCGCACGCGGTACCCGTACCAGGAGGTTGTGTGGGGCTGTATGGGCTCGCCGCCGGTGCGTAATGGGCAGCAGCTCTGGACGCCGGTCGCGGCGTCTTTGCCGAATCTGACGGACCCGAAGTTCGCCGGCCCGCTCGGAGTGGCGAACTTCGTCTTCCCCTACGCGGGGATGGACATGCCGACCGCACAACCATCTCATACGCAACAGGCCCCCAGTGTCCCCGCGGACTTCCGCAGCCGTGTACTGGGGTCGCCGGTGCTGAGCGTCGCTGATGCGTCGATTCAGCTGGCACTCGACGGCGGGGCGCAGGCAGGGCGCGCTACTGTGACTGTCGAGAACAGTGGCAGCGGGATTCTGGTCTGGACGGCCATCCCCTCGGCGAACTGGATCGTGGTAGACCCGCCGGCCGGTGTGGCGCTGGGGTCGGAGGTGCCGTGCGGTACGGGATGCAGCCGGACGGGCACGTTCTCCGTCACTCTGAATCCGGCTGCCCTCCCGCAGTCCATGACATCGGGCACTATTACGGTCAGCGCTGCCAACGCGACCTCCCCACCGGTGACCGTCACAATCAACGCCTCCGCTGACTTCGACCTGCCCGCACCTGGTACCAGCCGCGCGTACTGACATCAGCGGGGCTGCCTGAGCGACTTATACTAGGTCGTGCCCCACACTGGGGCCGACGTAAGGAGTGCGCCTTGATGTTTCGACGTTGGGCCGATGCCGTACGGCGCAATCACGCCCTTGAGCACGCAACCGTGGCCGTGCTGCTTGCCCGGCATGGGCCTACACGCCTCGCGGGCCGTGCGAGCGTCGACGGGTTCCTCATGTTCGGCGACGTCGACCCAGACGAACTCACGTCATGCGCGCAAGAAGCGCTGCAGCGCCTCAAATCGGGGCAATCGAGTCTCGCGGTGTCGCCGCTCTGCGGCACGAATATCGCGGTCGCGGGCTTCGTCGCCGCCGCAGCCGCGACCGCGGTGTTGTCGACAGGCAAGAAGAGCAGCCGCTTCCCGAACGCGTTCATGGCAGCCATGCTCGGCGTCGTGGCGGCGCAGCCGCTGGGACGGCTGGTACAGCAACACATCACGACGCGGCCAGATCTGGACGGCGTCGAGGTGGTCGACACCAGGACGATCTTCGGGACGTTGCGGAAGGTGCGGACGCGCACGGTGGCCTGACCTCGGCCGCACCGTGTGTAGGCCGCAGTGTAGGCCGCACCATGCATAGGGATGTCCACGCTCTACGTGCGCCGCTCGCGTCATATGTGCATTCGATGTTCCTAACCATGCCACAGCACCCGCCATCGACGCGCTATGGTGTCTGTGGTCGGCGGGGGAGCTTGGAGAGACCGAAGCTGCCAAAGTAGGTTCCTTCGAGCACGGCAGAACCACCCAGACCAAAGAGCCGCGCACTTCGAGCGATCGAGGTGTGCGGTTCTGCGTTACCGGCTATTCCGCAGCAACGCCCGCCGCGAACGGCTACTCATGTGACTCGCCGCCATCGTCCCGCCGGCAATCGGGGTCAGGTGATGGTCAGCGGGACGCCCTCCCGGCACAGCGGACAGTCGCCAGGGTCGTACGTCTGGAGCGCAAACTCGGCGGCGGCAAAGAAGGGCAGACCGCCGAACCGGACCGTCCCACCCGAGCACTCGTCGACGACAGCGACGCCGACGGCTTGGCCTCCCGCAGCCTGCACCGCGGTGAGCGTATCACGCACGGAAGCGCCGCTCGTCAGCACGTCGTCCACCACGAGCACCCGTTCGCCTAGCAGGGTGTTGAAAATCGCCGAAACGGCCGAATTCCGATACTCGTCATAGGGGATAAACCGTTGAAAACAAAGGGGTTCGTCTGGGCGATTGACCGCCAGATCGAGCACTCAGCTACCTTTTCAACACCCTGCTAGG
>CAYGHU010000058.1:0-4913 GCA_964349785.1 uncultured Dehalococcoidaceae bacterium
GCAGCTCGCCGACGACTCGTAGTACCAGATGCGCTGGCTAGGCATCGACCCCGGGGGAGCGCGCGTCGGTATCGCCGCGTGTGACGAAGAGGAGCGCGTCGCCGTGCCGATCGAGGTAGTACCGGCCTCGGCGGCGGTGCCGGCGATCCGGTCGCACGCGGCGCGCGAGCAGGTCGGTGGGATTGTCATGGGCCTTCCGCTTTCGCTCGACGGGAGCGAGGGGCCGTCGGCCGTGGCGGCGCGAAAGCTGGGCGAACGTGTGCGGCGTGTACTGGGTCTGCCCGTAGAATACGAGGACGAGCGGTTCACCTCGGTGGCCGCCGGAGAGCCAGGCCGCGGAGGCAGGCCACGGGACGATATCGCCGCCGCGATCCTGCTCCAGGAATTCATCGACCGGAGAAGGCGCGATGCGGAGCCTGGTGCGTAAGCCCCTTGTGCTACTGGCCCTGTTCACGCTGTATGCGCTCGGCATTGGGGCTGTCGTCGCCGTCGCTCTGCGAGGGTCGCCCGGAGCCGCCGCGGGCGCGCTGAGCACATCGGCGCCGGAAGTGGCTGTCCGTGTAAGCAGGCCAGTGACATTCACGGTGGACCAGGGTGCGTCTGGCGGGGACATCACGAACGGTCTGGTCGAGACGGCCGTCATCTCGGACAAGCGGCGCTTTGAAGTGCTGCTGAACCTCACAGGTGGAAGCTCTGACCTCGATGCGGGTTGCTACGTCTTCGAGGCAGACACGCCGGCTGCTGAAGTGATCCTGCGGCTGCGGAATGGCATCACGTCGCTGCGTTCGTTGCCGATTCCAGAAGGCAGGCGAGTGGAAGAAGTGGGCGCAGCGTTGGAGAAAGCGGGGATTACGAGCCAGGACGCATGGCGTCAGGCTCTCGATACTGTGTCTCGCGACACGTTGCCGGAAGCGCCCCCTGAAGGTTCGCTCAACGGCTACCTGTTTCCAGCAACGTATCCCATCGAATGCAAAGCGGACGCGCCTCGGATGGTTGAGGCGATGCTGAACGCGTTCGCGAACGAGGTCACGCCAGAGCTGATCGAGGAGGCCAAACGGAAGGGCCTATCGTTGCACGAAGTGGTCACACTCGCGTCAATCGTGGAGCGCGAAGCCGCGGTGCGTGACGAGCAGCCGGTGATCGCGTCGGTGTTCCTCAACCGGCTGGCGGAAAGGATGCCGCTGCAGGCGGATCCGACGGTGCAGTACGCCATCGCTACGGCGGACCCGCCGCAAGGAGACGAAGGCTGGTGGAAGGCGGCGCTCACCGAGAATGACCTCGTCTTCGACTCGCCCTACAACACATACACCCGCAAGGGCCTGCCGCCGGGCCCGATCGCCAACCCGGGCATCGATGCCATCAAGGCGGTCATCCGCCCCGCGCAGACCGATTACCTGTACTTCGTCGCGAAGGGGGATGGGTCGCACGCATTTGCCACCACCCTCGCCGAACACAACGCGAACGTGCAACGCTACCAGTGATGACCCGGATCGTCGCCCTGCTCGGTCACCCGGTCGCGCACTCGATCTCGCCGCGCTTCCAGCAGGCGGCTCTCGACGCGCTGGACGTAGACGCGCGTTACGAGGCATGGGACACGCCTCCCGCTGACCTGCCGAGCGCCATTGAGCGTCTGCGCTCCGCCGACCTATTGGGTGCGAACGTGACTGTGCCGCACAAAGAAGCGGTCCTGCGCCTCGTCGACCGCCTTGACCCGATCGCTGAACGCGTAGGCGCTGTGAACACCATCGTGCACCGCGACAGTCTGCTACACGCCACAAACACCGATGTCGCGGGCATCCTGAAGGCGCTTGAAGGGGTCGAACTGCGGGGCGCCTCGGTTGTGCTGCTCGGTGCGGGCGGTGCGGCGCGCGCTGTCGTCGTCGCCATGTATCAGGCGGGGGCCGCGCGTCTGACGATCGCGAACCGCACCGAGCAACGCGCTCGGCCCCTTGCTGACCTCGTGGCCGCTGATATGGAAGCTGCCGTGTGTCCACTCGACTCACACTCAGAGCAGCTTCGTGAGGCGCTGCACGAGGCGCAGGTGGTGGTGCAATGTACCTCGCTCGGTATGCTTCATGGGCCGGACGAGGCCGCATCGCCTGTGCCTACGGATCTGTTCGCGCCGGGACAGGTCGCATTCGACCTCGTCTACAACCCAGAACGCACGCCGTTTCTTTGCGCCGCTGATCGCGCCGGAGCGCGTACGATCGGAGGGCTGGCAATGCTCGTACACCAGGGAGCGGAAGCGTTTCGCCTCTGGACAGGCCTCGAACCGCCAGTCGACGTCATGTTCGAAGCTGCCCGGTCAGCGCTACGAGAGACGCATCAGGGATGAACTTCATCGCGATTGGACTGCTGCTCATCATTGTGCTGGGCACCGTCCTCGGCTTCATCGTCTTGCAGTCCGCGTTCTCACACCGGCACTGGCGGAAGGTGATTGCCGAGGGCGACCAGCCGACGCTCCTTGCGGCTGTCGAGGAGGCGCTGGAGACGTTTCGTGGCATGCGAGCTCCTCGTGGGACGCCGCCCGCAGACTGGCGAGGGCTACAGTCCGCGGCCCTCGTAGCGGCCGACCGCGACCGTTGCCGAGTGTCGTTGCTGGTAGAGCCGGATATCCGGGTGATCGGGACAGAACGCCGGGAGGTCGGCCCTGCCGAGAGCGTGGCACGGCGAGTCGCGGTACGGATGGTGGAGCGGCTGCTGTACGAGATCCCGCTGGCGCGGTTCCAGGCCGTGCAAGTAGACGTCTATACCCAGTACCGTAGCGCGGGAGGGCAGATCGAGACGGATTGCCTGTTGACGACCCAGTTGTCGCGGACGATGGGTAGCGAGGCGGACTGGGACGAACTGGAGGCCGCCGCCATCCTCGCGGGTTGGCGGACACGTGAAAGCATGCCGGATAGGCCACTGAACGCGGATGAGGGTGCGCTCATCGCACCTCACCCGTCCACCAACGGGCGCGGCGACCTGCCGCCAGAGGAAGCAACATCATGACCGCGTTCCGGTTCCTCACCGCGGGAGAGTCGCACGGCAAGGGGCTCACTTCTATCGTCGAGGGCGTGCCCGCCGGGCTGCCGTTGTCCGAGGCCCAGATCGCTGCTGACCTCGTGCGACGGCAGGGCGGCTACGGACGCGGCAAGCGTCAGCAGATCGAGACCGATCACGCAGAGATCACCGCCGGCGTCCGTCATGGTCTCACGACCGGCGCCCCTATCGCGCTGTGGGTGGTCAACGCTGACCACGCAAACGCCAACTGGCAAGTGCGCATGTCCGTCGCACCAGTCGACGAGGAGGTCGAGCGGGTCACACTGCTCCGGCCCGGCCATGCTGATCTTGCTGGCACGCAAAAGTATGGCTTCGACGATGTACGCCCGATCCTAGAACGGTCCAGCGCACGGGAGACGACGCAGCGAGTCGCGGTTGGGGCGGTGGCGCGTGCGTTGCTGGCCCAGATCGGCATTGAAATACACTCGCATGTCCTGGAAGTTGGCCAGGTGGTCGCCAGTCCGCCTGCGCACATCGACTGGAGTGCAGTCGAGGCGTCGCCGGTGCGGGTCGCGGATAAGACCGCCGAGCCGCGCATGATTGCCGCCATCGATGAGGCGAAGGAGGCACTCGACAGCCTCGGCGGCATCTTTGAGGTCCGGGCGAGCGGCGTACCGATTGGCCTGGGTAGCCATGTCCAGTGGGATCGCCGCCTCGACGCGCGCATCGCGCAGGCGTTCCTCTCGATCAACGCGGTCAAGGGGGTCGAGATCGGCGACGCATTCGCGAATGCACGGAGACCGGGTTCCGAGGTCCAGGATGTCATCCTGCCTGCGGACGCATGGGAGCGGCACCCGTGGGAACATGCCACGAACCGCGCTGGGGGCCTCGAGGGTGGTATGTCCGATGGCGAGGAGATCGTCGTGCGGGGCGCGCTCAAACCGATCTCGACCATCCCGCGGCGTCTGCCCTCGGTCGACCTGCTGACCGGCAGGGAAGCGACCGCGTTCTATGAGCGCTCGGACGCCTGCGTGGTACCCGCCGCCGCAGTCATTGGTGAGGCGATGCTCGCGATCGTCCTGGCGGAGGCGGCGCTCGATAAGTTCGGCGGCGACCACGTCCGCGAGTTTCGCCGGAACTGCGAGGCATACATGACAACAGTGGGTCCCCGAGAAGCGATGTTGGGATGGTCTGAGTGACTGGCACGAAACCGGAAGTGCTCTGCCAACAGATCGTCCTTGTGGGGCTTTCTGGCGTAGGAAAATCGACGATCGGGGGCGTACTATCGCGGCGCCTCGGCTGGCCGCTCCTCGATACCGACGACCTAGTGACTCAGCGCGAGGGCAAGCCGCCCGCCGAACTGATCACGACCCGAGGCGAAGCGGCCTTCCGCGACATCGAGCGCATGGTGGTGTATGAGGCGGCCCAGCGTGTCCCGGCGATCATTGCGACGGGTGGTGGGGCGTTTCAAATGGCCGCTTCGCGTCGCGCCCTCGGCGAGCGGGGGCTGATTTACTACCTCGACGCCACACCGTCGGAGATCGCGCGGCGGTTGCACGAAACTCCGGACGCGATCGAGCGCCCGTTGCTCGAAGGCGAAGATATCGGTGCACGGCTGGAGGAGCTCGACAACGAGCGACGGCAAGCATACAGCCACGCCGATCTCTGGGTGCCAGTGCAGGGCATGGATGCCGAAACGGCCGCTGCCCGGATTCTCCATACCTGGGCGACGGAAGCGGAGAAGCTGCGAGCTATCCCGCTGCGCCTCGACCGCCTGGGGGCGGCGCGCCCCTCGGCAGTCCCGGCGGGCCTAGTGGACACGGGCCAGGACCGCTACCCGATCTGGATTGGCCCCGGCCAACTTTCGCGTTTACCGGAGCGGCTGCGCATGCTCGGCTTGAACGGGCGCGTCTTCCTGATCTCCGATG
>CAYGHU010000058.1:5013-9769 GCA_964349785.1 uncultured Dehalococcoidaceae bacterium
ACCGACACGCTGCGGACGCTCCCGCGGCGCTGCTACATCGAAGGCTTCAGTGAGGTCATCAAGCACGCCCTTATTCTCGACCCGGCGTTGCTTCACGACCTTGAACGGCATGCGGGCAGGCTCGCGCCCAGCGTCGCCGATCCGGACCAGTTGACGAGTATCTTCACACGCTCGATGCGCCTGAAGGCGCTCGTGGTCTCCGCCGACCCGACGGAGCGCGGCCTGCGGGCCGTCCTCAACTACGGGCACACGATCGCCCACGGCATCGAGGCTGCGACCGGCTACGGCGGCGAATATCTGCACGGTGAAGCGGTAGCCATCGGCATGATGGGTGCGGCCCGTATTGGTGCGCGTATGGGCGTCCACGACGAGGAGCTGCTTGCGCGGCAGGGCGATGTCCTGCGGGCATTCGGGCTGCCGCTGACCGCGCCCGGCGTGGATGCAAGTGCTGTGCTTAACGCGATGCGGCTCGACAAGAAGGTCGTGGGCGGCAAGCTGCGCTTCGTGCTCCTCGAAGCGCCCGGCAAGCCCGTGGTGCGGGACGATGTCCCCGAAGACCTCGTGGCCGAGGTCGTCCGTGGCCTCGTTGCCGCATCTTGAAGTCCGAAGCGGGCACGCGATGACGTCGTACCGGCGCAAGCGCCGCATCGTGGTGCAGGCGACCGGGCGCGTCCAGGGCGTTGGGTACCGCGCGTTCTGCGTCTATGAGGCGACGCGCTTCCTCGTGGAGGGGTACGCCAAGAACCTCGCCGACGGCCGCACCGTCGAGGTCGTGGCCGAAGCCGATGAACCCACGTTGCGTACCTATGTCGAGCGCCTGCGTGAAGGGCCTTCGATGGCGCATGTCGCGGGTGTCAGCTTCCGCTGGGAAGAAGCGACCGGCGAGTTCGTCGGGTTCGAGGCCGTGATCTGAATGCGGGCCGTTGTTCTCGGTGTCCGGTTCTTTCTCGAAATCGGCATGCTGATCGCGCTCAGCAACTGGGGTTTCCAAGCCGAAGACGAGGTGGTTGCGTTGATACTCGGAATCGGCGCTCCCGCGCTCGCCGCGGCCGTCTGGGGTGTCTTCGTGGCGCCGAAGGCGCGGGTGCATCTGCCTGATGCCACTCGCCAACTGGTGGCGCTCGCGATATTTGGCCTCGGTGCCGTCGGGCTTGCTGCGTCTGGTTTCCCGGATCTCGCGCTGATATTTGCGCTGATTGCTGTCGTCGATAGCGTCCTCGTGTACATGTGGCGGTTATAGGTACGGATACCGACACCGCGTGGTAGGCTGCGCTACGCCTTAACTTAGTGTCGCTTCCAACGAACGGGGATCCACTTGCCTTTGCACCAATGCATCCGGTCCTTGCTCGTCGTGCCGCTGCTCGCGCTCCTCTTCGGGCTCGCGGCGGGATGCTCGGATGACGGCAGCGATAGCGAGACCGCATTGACCATCGGCGCGCTCCTGCCGCTCACTGGCTCGCTGTCCTCGTACGGCGAGACGAGCGATGCGGCCCTCAAGATCGCGGCCGACACCATCAACGGTGGCCTGGGCCAGGTGAGCCTGCTGACAGAAGACACGAAGACCGATCCGGCGACCGCGCTCGAGAAGCTGCAATCGCTGCATGCCCGGGGCGCCCGCCTTGTCATCGGCCCCTATGCGAGCTCAGAAGTTGCGGCGGTGAAGGAGTACGCGGACAAGAACGGCATTGTGCTCATCAGTCCGCTGAGCACGGCCCGCTCACTCGCGGTGCCCGATGACAATGTGTTCCGTTTCACACCGGACGACGACAAAGAGGGGGCGGCGGTGGCCGCGCTCGCGTGGGCCGACGGCGTGCGCGTCATCGTGCCTGTCAGCCGAAACGATGAAGGCAACCTCGGACTGCAGAACGCGATGCGCGCCTCGTTCGAGAAGCTTGGCGGCAAGGTGCTGCCTGGCATCACGTACCCGGCCTCGGAGACGGACTTCACTGAGGAGATGGCCACGCTGACGCAAAGTGTGGCATCGGCGAAGGCTTCGGCGGGCGCGACGGTCGCGGTGTATCTAACAGCCTTCAGCGAGGTCACCAAGCTGTTTGGCGCGGCGGCAGCGAGCGCGGATCTCAAGACCGTGAAGTGGTATGGGAGCGACAGCGTTGCGCTCAGCAAAGAACTGGTGGCGGACAAGACCGCCGCTGCGTTCGCTGTCGCCGCCGGATATCCGAACCCAATCCTCGGATTGAGCGACGGCGACAAAGCGCGCTGGGCGCCCGTGCAAGAGCAATTGACCAATCAACTCGGCCGGCAGCCGGACGCGTTCGCCCTCGCGGCGTACGACGCCCTGGTCGTGGGGTACGACGCATTGGCGAAGGCGGGTGCGGACAGCGATGTGGCGACGCTGAAGAAAGAGTTCACCTCGATGGCCAACGGGCTGGCGGGGCTGACTGGTTCGTTGAAGCTCAATGCGGCGGGTGACCGGGACATCGCGATCTACGACTTCTGGGCGGTCTGTCAGCGAGGCACGACCTACACATGGATACGCGCAGCCTCGTACGTCGCTTTGGGCACAGGGCAGATCTCACGACCGGAGCAATGCTAACGACGCGAGGCATGAGGCGCTTACCCGCGGCGCAGCCGGCTGAATAACCCTCGGCGTCCCTTCGGCGATTCCGAGGTCTGGCGCGGCGTTGCCAGCACACGCTCTTCGATGAGGTCAGCGAGACCGTGCGTCTCACCGGGGCCGCAGGCGGCGAAATCGCCACCGACCTGCGTCGAGGCCACCATCGCCAGCAGATCGTCGGCGGCGGTGATGGGCGCCGGGTCGCCCGGCGACGACAGCTCAATGGCCGGGAAGCCCGCCTCCTCGAAGCCTTCAGCCAGCAACAGTCCGATGTTCGGGTCGAGCGAGGCGGCGACATCGCGCAGCTCGGAGGCGGACAGGACACGCGAGACGGTCACGCGACCCCCGTTCGGCATCGTGACGACGGTCGCCCCTTCGGCCCGGACGACCGCCGAGGCGACGCGATGTCCATGCTGACGCAGCGCCTCAGTCAGCGTGGCGATGAGCAGCGTCTTGCCTGAGCCAGGTGATCCGACGATGCGCAGCAAAGCAGGAGGACTCACGATATCCTCACTACGAAGAGAGCGGCGGCCCCAGCAGGATCACGTCGCACTCTTCGCCCGCCTCGATGGCAGGGACATCCTCGGGCACGATCGCGTACCCGTTGGCGAGCGACATCGAGGTGAGGACACCTGATCCCTGAGGGCCGGTCAGGCTAGCGACATAACTATTGCCAGTGAACCTAATGATAGCGCGTGCATAGAAGCGGCGACCGTCCGGGTTGATGATGCGCTCGCTGGTTATGGCACGTACCATTGGCCGTTGCCATAACCCGGGCTTGCCGAGCATCGTGAAGAGGGCGGGGCGGCCGAAGAGCTCGAACGTCATGAGCGCGGAGACCGGGTTGCCCGGCAGTCCGAGGTGAGGGACGAGTCGCTCGCCGTCGGGGCCGTGGGCGCGGAAGGCGCCGAAGGCCAGCGGCTTGCCGGGTCGCATTCTCACTGTCCAAAAGCCGACCTCGCCTTCGCGTGCGAGGACTTCCTTTACCACGTCGAAATCGCCGCGCGAGACACCCGCCGAGGTGATGAGCAGGTCGGCGGTCTCCAGCGCCTCGTGGATGCGTTCCGTAAGGGCCTCGACGGTGTCGCGCGCGACATCGAGCACGTGCGGGATGCCGCCGCATTCGCGCACCGCAGCCGCGAGGCCGAACGCGTTCGAATCGTAGATTTTGCCGGGCTGCAGCGGTTCGCCCGGCCGCAGTAGCTCGTCGCCAGTCGAAAGCACCGCGACGCGTGGGCGTCGATGTACCGGCGCGCGGTCGAGCCCGAGCGAGGCCAGCATGCCGATCTGTGCGGGCCCGAGGACCGTCCCAGCCAGCAGCACCACCTCGCCCACGCGCACGTCTTCGCCGGCGCGGCGGATGTTCGCCCCAGGCCGCGCCGCGACGTCGATGCGTACGAGGTTGCGCGGCGCTTCGCTCCAGCGGCCGTGCTCCTGCTCGTCTGTCTCCTCGAACGGGACGATGGCGTCCGCGCCCGCTGGGATCGGCGCGCCGGTCATGATGCGTACCGCCTGGCCGGGGCCGATGGAGCCCTCGAAGACTGAGCCGGCCGCGAGGTAGCCCGTGACGCGCAGCTCGTGAGGGGTGCCCGGCGTTGCGCTCTCGGTGTCAGTGGCACGCACGGCGTAGCCGTCCATGCTCGTGTTGTCGAGCGGCGGGATGTCGAAGGTGCTGCGCACGTCCTGAGCGAGCACTTGGCCGAGGGCCTCGGCGAGCGGTGTCTCCTCTGCGGGCAACGGAGCGAAGTGCGCGAGGATACGCTCGCGCGCCTCCTCCACCGGGATCATGCCGGCGGGCAGGATCGAGTGCTGGTGTGTGGTAGTCGTCATACCTCGATGGTAGCGCGCATCGCCTCCGAGGTGGTCAGCGCGCGGGCCTGAGGCTCAGCCCAGTTGCACCGAGAGGCAGGTGGTGGTCCGCTGCACGCCGGGCACGCGCTGGATGTCCTCCGTGATGCACCTGCCGAGCAAGTCGAGGTCGTCGGCTTCCAGTTGCACAATGACGTCGAACGGCCCGGTCACGGTGTCCACCGCCAGCACGCGTGCCATCGAGGGCCGCAGGTCACGCATCGAGCGTCCGACCGCCTGCGTCCGTCCCACTTCGGTCTCCACCAGTATGTAGCCCCGGATCGCCATCGCTGTTGGCCCCTCCTCGCGCGGTTGTCTGCTGGGAAGATTGTA
>CAYGHU010000059.1:0-4821 GCA_964349785.1 uncultured Dehalococcoidaceae bacterium
GCCGGCACCACCAGCGGCGCGATCAGAGATCAGCTGGCTGCGCTGGTCACAACACTCCGCCAGGGCAATTCAGCGTGCCGCATCAGAGGGAGCCGAAGGGATGGTCTCTCCGGGATTCACCGGGCAGTGGCGTAGAGATTCCGGAATGTCCAGACCGCATCAACCTGTGATGCGATCTCGTGGATCTCGTGGTCGGACATCCCCGCACTTTGCAATACGACACGCGTATCGATAGGTATCGCTCCCCCACTCGGGTCTTCCCATTCGGGTAGTGTGTGGGTGTAATCGACGAGCGCCCACTGATCCAAGTGTCCGAAGGTTTCATCGATGTGCGTGAGCACCTCGATGTCGTACTCGGAAAGGTCGTATAGCGCGGTCTCTTCCGTGAGTGCGAGGCTTACATCATATCCCGTAGGCCCGGACACATACTGATTCCAGACTTCGGAACCGTAATGGATAGCGTCCAGAACTGCGCTGAGGACTGGCCCCCTGTCCATCGAGAAGTGTTTATCGCCGGTCAGTGGGTATCCAGTCTCGATCAGCGACTGCCGGTCGGCGAGGTAGAGCAGCTTGATCAGCTTCATGTAAGGCATGCTGCCGCGATGCCTGAGCAACCACGTTGCGGCATGAGCTGTCTTCCGCTCGTCGAACACGAACCTCATGTAATCACTGTATGCCAGACCCCATCCGCCCGTCATCCGCCCTGTCACGGTCTATCAGAACGTGCCTTCAGGGCCGTAGTCCGATTACAGGTGGACGTATACGGGCATGCCGATTTCCGCGAAGGCGAAGATGGCCTCGGGGTCGCCGGTGCGGATGCAGCCGTTGGAGATGCGGCCGGTGGAGGGGTCGACGACGTTGCCATTCGCGTCCTTCAGGAAGGAGTGGAAGCCGTTGGCGAGGGCCGGGTCGAAGCCGACCCAGTGGCTGATGTAGGTCTTGTAGGGCGCGTCGTACGTGAGTGACGCATCCATGTTGTAGACGTAGTACAGGCCGGTCTGGGTGGACTCGTACACGCCAGTGTTGATCTGAGCGCCCACTCCGACCGGGCCGATGACTTTCATTGCGCTCGTGCCGTCCATGAGGCGCACGGTGAAGTTGGAGACGTTGACGTCGATCCAGTGGCCGCTCTGGGGCGGGCCGCTCGGCGAGGTGGCTGCCTTTGTGGGGACGGCCGTCGCGACCGCGGTGGCGACCGGCGCTGGCTCCTCGGTCGCTGTTTCGACGGGGACGACGGTGGGTGTTTCGGTCGTCTCGATGGAGACGGCGGGTGGGCTCTCGGTGGAGTCGCCGCAGGCCATGAGCGCCCCCGCGAGCACGACGCTCAAGAGCATGAGGAGGAACGAGGAGCGGCGGCGAAGATCCAGCATCTCCGTACCATTATGCCGATGGCGAGGCTGAAGGCCAGCGCGAGCGGCGCGCGCCTGCGTTACCGTCCCACGCGGAGGGGTCAACTGGAGCCGGGCTCCCCACGCGTGAGCCGCGAGAGGTCCACGACCTTTCCGGCCTCCACGTCGCGGAGCGCCTCCTCGACCAGCTCGTCGCGCCGCTCCTGTGCCTCTCGGGTCAGCTCGAGTTCCTCCTCCACTCGTTCGGCGAGGACACGCTCCGGCGCTTCCGCCGAGCGGGGCAGCCGCGCCTCCATGATCCCATCGAGGGTGGAGTAGTAGTTCGCCCCGAGGTACTGGAGCGGGCGGGCCTCGGCGGTGTCGATGAGCCAGCGGTCGTCGAAGGCGGCGGGGTCGACGTGCACCGCCACCACGAGGCCGACGTAGAGGAAGTGGTCGCCGAACGGGAGCACTTCCTGCACCTCGCACTCCACCCATGCGACGCAGCCCTTGATCAGCGGCGCGCTGAGGTGTGCGGCGTAGAAGGTCTCGAGCTGGGTCGCCTCGAACTTATCGATCTCTTTGCCGGATAGCGAGCCGAGGTACTGCACGTGGTGGAGCAGCGGCGGGGCGGGGAAGTTGAGCGCGAACTGCTCCGAGTGGCTGATCATCTCGGCGGAGTGGCGGGACTGCTCGATGGCGATGGCGACCAGCGGCGGGCGGGCGGAGAGGGGCATGTGCCAGGCGACCGGGATGACGTTGGGTGTGCCCCGGTCGGCGGTGGTGACGAGGGCGACCGGCCCACCCTGGAGGATGCGGGCCGCCGCGGTCACGGGACGGCGTTCGATGTCGGGCGGGGGGAGCGGCAACACCCTTCGAGTATACGGTCTGGGCGGGGCCGAGCCTCCGGCATCGCCGCTGCCCACAGCGAGCGGCTCAGCCGGAGACGATCACGCCGCGGACGCTTCGCCCTCCACTTCGCGGACTTCGGCCTTGATGGTGATGGTGACCGTCTTGCCGACGAGGAGGCCGCGCATGCCGAACGTGAGATCGAAGTCGGCCCGGTCGACTTCGGCAGCCATGGTGAACTTGACGTCCTGATGGCCCTGCGCATCGATTGTGGGGCCTTCGAGGAGGCCGCGCGCGACCACCGATCGGGTGACGCCGTGCATGCTCAGGTCTCCGCGTATCCAGAAGGCGTCTTCGTGGAGCCTTGTGATCTCCTCGCTGACGAAGCTGATCTCGGGGTAGGCGGGCGCATCGAGGAAATCGGCTGATTTGAGGTCGTTATCCCGCGCGGGGTTGTCGGTCTGCAGGCTCGCGGTCGCGATGGTGGCGGAGACCCGCGAGCGTCCGGGCTGGTCAGGGTAGAGCGTCAGGTCAGCCTCGAACTCCGTGAAGCGGCCATGTACCGTGCTGACCATCAGGTGCTCGACCGAGAATGTAATTTCTGTGTTCGCCTTATCCAGGACCCACACCATTGCCTCGTTTCCGCCGTCACCGCCGCGATGCCGAATCTTCTCGATCACTACTGTATCGAAAAGAGTTTGAAGCCGTCCGCAACGTGCGGTTGTTCTACCTCCTGGGGTTCGTGCGCGAGCTGAGCCCGCTGGTGGTGATCTGGGTGGTCTATCTGACCGACTACCGGCACCTGACGCTGACGCAGGTCGGTGTGATGGAGGGGCTGTTCTGGTCGGTCAAACTGGCGGCCGAGGTGCCCTCGGGCGCGTTCGCCGACCGGTTCGGGCGCAGGCAGACGTTCTTCGCCGGGCTGGTGCTGGAGGCCCTGGGGGTGCTGCTGTTCGCGTTCGCCGGGGGCTTCCTCCTGCTCACGGTGTCGTACGGGGTGTGGGCGGTGGGCCTGGCGTTCCGCTCCGGGAACGAGGAGGCGTATCTGTACGACGCGCTGGCGGCCGACGAGCGCCAGTCCGAGTTCGGCGACCGCTTCGGGCTGTACTCCGCCCTCAGCGTTGCCGCCGTGCTCCTGGGGGGGCTGTCCGGGGGCGTGATCGCCGAGGCCACCAACCTCCAGATTGCCGTCGTCGTCTGCCTCGCGCCGTATGCGCTCATGACGCCGGTGTTGTTGTTGATGCAGGAGCCGCCGAGGGCGCTGGCGGCATCGCGGCCGCAGGGCTACTGGGGGACCGTCCGCGACGCTGTGGGCGCGGTGCGGCGGGACCGCGCGCTGGGCCTGATGTTGCTGCTGCAGGTGACGTTCTTCGCGGCGCAGCCGGCGTTCTTCCTGCTCGCGCAGCCGTTCATGAACCAGCACCATGTGCCGTTCGCGCTCTTCGGCGTGCTGATGGCGCCGGTACACATCGCGTGGGCGGCGGGGGGACTGGTCAGCGGCCGGGCGATGCGCCGGTTCGGGCTGCGCCCGCTGCTCACGGTCGCGGTGGCGGCCGGGGCCGGCGGGTTGCTGCTGCTGGCGGTCGTGGACCATGTGGTGGCCTTCGCGGGTCTGGCCGTCGTCATGGGGGCGGCTGGTATCGCCTTCCCGGCCAGCGGCGCGTACGTGAACGACCGCACCTCATCCGAGGTGCGCGCGACCGTGCTCTCGATCGCGCCGTTCGGGAGCGCGCTGGTCGTCGCGCTGGTCAACCCGGCCGTGGGCGCGCTGGCGGAACGGTCGTTGCAGCTGGCGTTCGGCGTCATGTCGGCGGGGGTCTTCGTAACCGCCGGGGCCTGCCTGATCGCATGGATGGCCGCGGACGCCAAGCCTGGCCTCGCTGCCGAGCTGGCTGAGCCGTAGCCGCTATGCCCGAGGCGGACCGATGGCGGGCAGTGCGCCGCCGCCCGCGCGCTCCGCCGCCAGCAGCGAGGCGAGATGGGACGTGCCCGACCGGAGCAGGCTCTCGACGTCGACGCCCCGGTGGCGCGGGGCGTATGGCTCGATGCGGCCGAGCCCACGTCCGAGGAGGGCGCGGGCGCCGTGCGCGTTGCCCCGGAGATAGTGCGTGTAGCCCGCGCCGATCTGCGATAGGCCTTTGAAGAACTCCTCGTCGTCCAGGCCGCGTCCCTGACGCCAGACCGTCTCCCAGGCCTCGTGGGCCCCGAAGTACTGGCCCGCGTTGAAGTGGCGTAGCGCGAGGGCCTCCACCTCGGCGAGCGGCAGTGCGTCGAAGTCTTCCAGGTGGAGGCGGTCCTCGGAACCGGCGGGCAGGGGCCGCCCGAACTCGTCGCGGGGCCGTCCCACCTTGATGACGCGGACTGGATCTTCGGTCATGCAGCCAGTGTAGCAGCGGCTTCGTGAGGCCCGCGCCGGTGCGCCTGGGCGTGACGGGGACCTCTTGGCGGTGATGGAACGTATGTTCTACTGTCCTCATTGACATGGGGAAGGAGAGCGTCATGGCAACGGTCGGCTGGGCACAGATTTCTGCCTTCCAGGATGTGGCGACGGCGGGGAGCGGCGCGATCAACGCGGCCGTCTTCTTCGACCGTGCGGTGCGGGCGCGGGGGCCGCGCCGGGTGGCGGCGTTGCTCCTCGCGGGGT
>CAYGHU010000059.1:4831-9739 GCA_964349785.1 uncultured Dehalococcoidaceae bacterium
TCATCGCCATCACGGCCGGTGCGCTGGGCGGCCTCGTGTCGGGTCCGGCCGCCTTCGAGGCGGCGCTGCGCGGGCCGCTGCTGGTCGCGAACCTCGCGGTCACGGCGGTGGTGACGACGAGGGCGCGGCGATGACGGGGTTCGCGGCGGCCATCGAACGGAAGCAGTACGAACTGGCGGCGCTGCGGCTGCTGCTGGGCGTCGTCGCGGCCATCGAGGAGGCGGGGCCGTCCACCCGCGAGGAGATGATCGCGCTCCTGACGGCGGACCGGCGATGAGCGCCAGGACGGCACGGTCGTTCTATGAGACGGCGTTGTCGCGGGCCGACCGGGTGGAGCTGGAAGCCGCCCGCGACATCCAGGGTCTGGAGGACGAGATCGCGATCCTGCGGCTCCGGCTACGGGATGCGCTGGCGGCGCACCCGGACGACCTGGAGCTCGTCGAACGCGGGGTGCGGCTGCTTGTGCAGTCGTTGCTGGCGGATTACCGGCTGTCTTCGAGAGAGGCAGAGGGCGTGACGGACGCGATGACGGTGCTCATCGAGCAGATCGCGGGGTCGTTGCGGGAGGCCATCGAGTGAACCGGATGAGCAGGATGAGCGGGGACCGGCTGGCCGAGGCGATCCGATCGCTGTGGGGCGCTTCGGCACGGCCGCCCGCCGCCGACGAGCGCGAGCAGCTGCGGTATCTGGAGCGGGACGTGCAGGAGGTGCGGACGCGGGTGAACGCGCTGTTCTTCACGGTGCTCGCGGCGGCGGTGGGCGACCTCGCGGGGAGGCTGTTCGGGTGAAGCAGACGGCGAGCGCGCGACCGCTGCCGGAGTTGCGGCCGTATCAGGCGACGGTGGTGCGGGCGGTCCTCCGCCGGGTACTGCGGCGTGAGGGCGGTTCGATCTCCGTCGAAATCGCGCGGCAGGGCGGCAAGAACGAGCTGTCGGCGCAGGCCGAGCTGGCGACGCTCCTCGCGCATGCCCATGTGGGCGGGACGATCGTCAAGTGCGCGCCGACGTTCGAGCCGCAGGCGCGCCTCTCGCTCCGCCGGTTGGGCGACCGCGCGGCGCAGGGCGGGCTGGCCAGCGTGGTACGGCGGAGCGGTCACGGGCTGAGCTGCGGTCACGCCTCGGCGCGCTTCCTGTCGGCGGAGCCCGCGGCGAACGTCGTCGGCCACACCGCCGACCTGCTGCTGGAGGTGGACGAGGCGCAGGACGTGGATGCGGAGACGTTCGACCGGGCGTTCCGGCCGATGACCGCCTCGACGGCCGCGCCTGTGGTGTTCTACGGCACGCCATGGGGCGCGAACTCGTTGCTGGAGCAGGCGAAGGCGACGCACCTGGCCGCCGAGCGAGCGGACGGCAAGCGGCGCCACTACCGCTACGACGGCGAGCAGGTGGCGGCGCACGTCCCGGCCTACCGCGGTCACATCGACGCGGAACGAGCGCGCCTGGGCGAGCGGCACCCGCTGTTCCGCACGCAGTACCTGCTGGAGACGCTGGGCGACGCGGGGCGGCTGCTCGACCACGCCGCGCTCGCGCAACTCGAGGGGGAGCATGACCGGCAGGCCGCGCCGCGCACGGGGGAGCGGTACGTGGCGGGCCTTGACCTTGCCGGGGCCGCGCGGGACGACGCCGAGCGCGACCGCGACTGGACGGTGCTGACGATCGCGCGTGTGGCCCGTGCGGCGGGGGCTACCGGCGCGGACATCGAGGTCGTCGAGCACCAGGCGTGGCGGGGCGAAGCGACCGAGCCGTTGATCGAGACGCTGGGTGACCGCCTGCGGCGGGTGTGGCGTGTGCGGCGGCTGGCGGTCGACGCGACGGGCCTGGGCGGGCCGATCGCCGACCTGCTGACCGCGCGCCTCGGCCGATCGGTGGTGGAGGCGGTGACGTTCACGGCGGAGCGGAAGTCACGCTTGGGCTTCGGGCTGCTGGCGGCCGCGCATTCGGGACGGCTGCGGCTGTACCGGATGGACGGGTCGACCGAGTGGGCGGAGTGCCGCCGCCAGCTCCAACTGGCGCGGGCGGTCTATCGGGAGAGCCGGCTGATGCAGTTCCACGTGGACCCCGCCGAGGGGCACGACGACTACGTGATGAGCCTGGCGCTGGCGGTCTGGGCCGCACGCCTCGAAGGGGGAGAACGCACGGCGCGCGGGCGCGTGCCGGAGCCAGCGCCGGCGGAAAGGATGTCCGCATGATCTCAATAGCATCGCCGCTCACCCTGATTGCGCCCGCGCCGGCGGGCGAGAAGCGCGCGCGGCAGGACGCGCTGCCGGAGCACTCGGACTACCGCGACGAGGGGTGCGATCTGTTCGTGTCCTGCCTCACCTGTCCGCTGCCGCGCTGCCGGTACGACGAACCAGGCGGCGCGCGCACGATGATCAACCGCGTCCGTGACGAGGAGATCCGCCGACTGCGCTTCGACGCGGGCATGGCGGTGGACGAGATATCGATGCGGTTCCGTGTCTCGCGGCGGACGGTGTTCCGGGTGCTGCGCCCGGCCGCGTCCTCGCCGGGTGTGGCGAGGGACGACGGGCAATGACGGAGGAGGGGCTGCCGCGCGTCCTCGCCAGCCGGGACAGCGACCGGCTGCGGCGGTATCGCGAATACCTCGACTACTACGAGGGCCGCCGCGGCAGCCCACCGGCGCGCGGGCGGGAGCGGACGCTGACCTTCAACTACGCCCGCGCGATGGTGGAGAAAGGCGCGTCCTACCTTGTGACGGAGCACCGTCCGCAGGCCGTGCCGGCCGATGAGACGCCGGCGGCGCGACGGCAGGCGGCGGAGGCGGAACGGGCGTTGCTGGAGGTGTGGGAGGAGAACGACCTCGCGCGCCTCGACCTGGAGACGGAGGTGGACACGGCGGTCCTGGGCGACGGTGCATTCAAAGTCGTCTGGGACGAGCGTGAGCGGCGCGTGGTGGTGTCGGCGCCGGACGTGCAGGGGCTGTATGCGTGGTGGGTGGGCGACGATGTGCGGCGGTTGTGGCGGGTCGCCGCGCGCTATCGACTGACGGTGGAACAGGCGGCGGAACGGCTGGGACATGCGCCGAAGAGCGCCGGGGGCCGGACGCCGAGCAGCGTTGAGGTGATCGAGGCGTGGACGGCGGAGCGGTTCGAGCTGTGGCTGCAGGGCGCCCCCGTTGAATCGCGGGCGAATCCGTACGGTGACATCCCCTACGTCATCTACCCGAACGTACCGAGGCCGAAGCAGTTCTGGGGCATCTCCGACATCGAGCCGCTGCGCGAACCGCTGGCGGAGCTGAACCGGGCGTTGACGCAGCTCAGCCGCATCCTCGAGCTGTCGGGGAACCCCATCGCCGTCCTGGAGAACGTGGAGGAGGCGCGCGACATCGCGGTGCAGCCCGGCGCCGTGTGGGAGATCCCCGAACAGGCGCGGGCGTACCTCCTGGACTTGCTGCAGGGCGGCGGCGTGCGGCTGCATGTCGACTACGTCGACCTCATCTACCGCACGCTGCACGACCTGGCGGAGACGCCCCGGATCGCCTTCGGCGACGGGCACGGCGACCGTTCCGGGGTCGCGCTGCAGACGGAGCTCGACCCGTTGCTGCGGAAGGTGGCGCGGAAGCGGCTGATCCGCTCCGCCGCGCTGCGGCGGCGCGACCGGCTGATCCTGCGGGTGCTGGGCCATCACACCGGGCGACGGCTCGATGAGGGCGTCCGCACCGATGTCGCCTGGGGGCCGGTGTTTTCTCGCGACCCCGCGATGCTCGTGAACGGGCTGACGGCGTAGCGCGGCGCGAGGGGTGCCACGATGGCGTACGATCGCGGTGGAGGTGTCACGATGCAAGAGCCGCGACGACTCAGCAGAGATCGGAATCACCGCATGATCGGCGGGGTATGTAGCGGCATCGCGCTGCGTTACGGCTACGACGTGACGGTCGTGCGCATCGTCTTCGTGGTGGCCGGGCTGGTGTCTGGCCTTGGCGTCCTGGTGTATCTCGTGATGTGGCTGCTGCTGCCGGCGGACGAGCGCATGGAAACGCCCACACGGCAGGTCATGCGCGACAACGTGGAGGAGATGGCGGAGCGCGCGCGCCTGGCCGCGGAGTCTGCTCGCGCGGCGGCGGAAGCGGCGCGGCAGGCGGCGGACCAGCTGGCGGAGGCGACGCGGGCGGCCGCGCGGGCGGCGCGCGATACGTGGCAGCAGGGATCGCAGCAGGAGGCGTCGCCACAGCAGGGCGAGCCCGCGCCCGGCTCCGAAGCGAGCGAGCCGCCGCCGGAGCGGGCGCTGGCGGAGACCGAAGCGCCGGTGGAGGAGACGGCTACCTCGGAGGGACAGCCGGAGCAACCCGCGGGGCCACAGGAGGATACGCCGGAGCATCCCTGAGCGGGTTGCCGTCCGCGCGAGCGGTTGCCAGCGGCGGGGGGTTAGCCCTCGAAGCGGCGGAGGATGAGCACGGCGTTCTGGCCGCCGAAGCCGAACGAGTTCTTCATGACGGTGCGCACGTCCACGGAGCGCGCGTGCAGCGGGACGTAGTCGAGGTCGCATTCCGGGTCCGGGTGTTCGAGGTTGATGGTGGGCGCGATCTTGCCGGTGCGGATCGTCTGTACGGTGGCGGCTGCCTCGACGCCACCGGCGGCGCCGAGCAGGTGGCCGATCTGTGACTTGAACGCGGTGACCGGTATCTCGTACGCGCGCTCACCGAAGACGGTGCGGATGGCGCGGGTCTCCGCGATGTCGCCGACCTCCGTGGCGGTGGCGTGCGCTGAGATGTAGTCGATCTCTTCGGGGGCGATGTGGGCGTCGGCGATCGCGGAGCGCATCGCGCGGGCCGCGCCGCCGCCATCGTTCGAGGGGGCGACCAGGAACTGGGCGTCGGCGCTGACGCCGTAGCCGATGATCTCCGCCAGCGGCTCCGCGCCACGTGCACGCGCGTGATCGAGCGCTTCGAGGA
>CAYGHU010000060.1:0-9687 GCA_964349785.1 uncultured Dehalococcoidaceae bacterium
GCAGCGTGTGCATGGGCGCGAGGAGCACGCCGCCGGCCTCGCGGATGAGCGTGGATGGGCGCTGCATCCTCGTCTCGAGGATGTCGAGGAAAGCGCTGAGTGGCAGCGGCCACGCGCCGAGCACTTCGTCGACGGCGCGCAACGCCAGCAGCTCCGCCCGCAATGCGCCGACCTCGACGGCGAGCGTCTGGTAGTCCTCGATCTCGGTCCGTACGAGGCCGCCTGGCCCGAAAAAGGCCGTGTCGATAAGCCTGGCATGCTCGCCAGGCGTGCGCACGGCCTCGGGGTCGAGGAGCGGCTCCAGGAGGTCGAGGACACGCATCCATGAAGCGGCGGCGGCCGGCAGTGGCCCACCCGTGACGCCGGGATCGGTGGTGGACTGGAGGGCGGCCTGGGGAAGCTGACGCAGCCGCTCGATGCCGGACCACAGCATGTGGCGGCGGCCGAGCGTGCGCAGCCGGTCGAGGTGGCCGGCCGCGAAGCCGGCGGTCCGCCAGTCGAAGAAGCCCGCCGCGCACGCGTCCAGCACGTCGAGGAGCCGCCAGCCGTGGACGCCCAGCCGGAGCAGGCGCAGGGCCCAGACGCCAAACGGCCGCTCGCCGAGGCGCTCGCCGGCGGCGGGGTCGAGCGGCAGGCCGCATTCCCGGAAGATGCGTCGCGCGGAGGCCAGGTGTGGCGTGATGCGACGGAAGACGACGGCGAAGTCGGACGGCCGCAGCGAGGCGTCCTCCGCCAGCCGCATCTTGATGGATCGCGCGATCTCCCGGATCTGCGCTTCGTCATCGGCGGCCGTATGGGCATCGAAGGTGGAAGGTGGCCCGTCGCGCGCATCGAGCGTCTCGCGCCTGATGCCGGGGATCGCGGCTTCGAGGGCGCCCGCCGTCCATGCGGAGCGGTCGCCAGCGTCGACATCGAGGGCGAGCCAGACCTCGGTGCGTGCGGCGAGAGCGGCGATCAGGGCGACATCCCCGGTCTGCAGGAACTGGATGCCATCGACCAGCACGAGCGAGGGCAGCGGCGCGGTCAGGAGTGCCGTCGCGGCCAGACGGCCTCGTTCTTCGGGCAGGTGCCAGCCTCGACGGGCGAGATCTTCGGTAGAAGCGGCGTATATCTCGGCCACTGCCCAAAGGTCGGGGTCTTGCGCGCGCACGGCCGCCGCCCCCAGCGCCGCCGGATCGGCTGAGTCGGCTACGAGGCTGGAGACCGCAGTGGCCACCAGCGTATGCAGGCCGTGCGTGTGGAGGATCGGCTGGAAGCGCGTGGCCAGTTGTCCGTTGGTTATGCGATCGCGCGTCACCCGCTCCAGAAGTTCCCGTGCCACGTCGGCGGACACGACCTCCGACTCCTGCGTGTGCCGCGCCGCGAACAGGCTCAGCGTGGTGACGTCGAGGCCGAACGCGACTGATGCCTGCTGCACGAGGCGCTGCCGGAACTGGTCGGCATGCCTCGCGGTCGGCACGAGCACGAGGATGCTGGCAAAGCGGTCGTCTCGATAGCGCTCGGCGGCAAGGCCGAGCAGCCGCCGCGTCTTGCCGCTCGCCGGGCCGCCGGTGACGAGGGTCAATCCGGCCATCCGCTGTGCACCTCTCATCCCGATGAGGAGACTACGCCATGTACCAGGGAAGCGGGTGAGCACGATACCCCGCACGCTGTGGTATGAATTGCCGCATGGTGGAGAACGGCTGACTTCGCCTGAATCGAGCGGTGAAGCGGAGCGTGGGATGACCGAGATCGATGATGCGATCGTGAAGTCTCGCGGGTGGCTCCTGGCCCAGTTCGACCATGACGAGCGCGGCTGGGGCGAGCGGCCGGGGAGTGAGGTGAGCCTGCTCAACACGGCCGAGGTGGTGATCAACCTCAGGGCGGCGGGCGTCTCCCCCGGCGAACAGCCTATCAAGGAAGCCATCGAGTGCCTGGAGGGCGCGCAGGAGTCAGGCGGCGTCGAATCCGGCTGCTGGAACCGCCGTGGCTCGCCGGACCTGATCCGCACCTCCGTGGTGTTGCGCGCGTTGCTCGCGGCCGGTCGGCCGGTCTCGGCCGCCTCGACCCGTGGCGCCATCGGCTGGCTGCTCGGTCGCGGCGGGACGGATGGGCTGTGGGGCTTTGAGCGTGGCGATGAGGCAGCCTTCATGCCCTCGTGTTTTGCGCTCTTCGCTCTCTGCGACGCGGTACATGTCGGCGACCAGGGTTCCGCTCAGGAGGTTGGGCTCCGGCTGCAAGCGTTTCTTCGCACGTTCCGCGCAGACGATGGCTCGTTTCCCGACCACGAGTTGACGACGGCGCATACCGTCCTCGGGGCGCTGCTGCTGCACGAAGCGCGTGAGGCCGGGCTCCTGGGCGACGGTTCGCTGGAGCAGAAATCTCTCAACTGGCTGATCGAGAACCCGGAGGACGCATTGCGGTTCGTCGAGGAGCGGGTGCCTATCGGCGCGGAACCGTACTCGTACGCCTACATGATGGACGGGTTGCTCGTGAGGGCGCTGGCGTCCTCGGATGCCGGGAACCATCGAGGCCGGCTGTTGCAGGAGGCGATGCTGCGGCTGAACGAACGCATCCGGCCCACCGGCGAATCGTATGGGGAGCGCGCGTTCAGCTGGTCGACGGCGCACGCGCTGGCGGGCTATGTGGCGGCGAGGGGACATTTCAAGCAGTTCCCGCGGCGCGCCCCGCCGCCTTCCCGCCGTATCGAGCCACGGCAGCTCCTGGGGCTGGCCTTTATCCTGGTGGCGGTAGGAGCCGGATTGGCACTCTCGTTCGCGGGCGCGGAGGTAGCCGCGCTCCTGCCGCTCCTCACGCTCGCGGTATTCTCCGGGCTGCTGATCTTGCGGTTCATCGGGGAAAGCACGTTTGCCGGGCTCCAGGGGGCAACGAAGTCGGAGAAGGATGGCGGGTCGTCCGACGGCGGCGCGCGGCGGCCAGCGGAAGGCTCGTAAGTGATCGTCCCGTCCAGCATCGAAACGCTCGTCTTCGACGGCGAGGGGGTAGTGATCGACAGCGAGCCGGTGTGGGATCACAGCCAGGGGGAGTTCCTCCGCGGCTTCGGCATCGAGTACGACCGGGAGAAGCTGAAGCCGCTGTTGACCGGGCGCTCCCTGCTGTCGGGGACGGAAGTCATCCAGAGCCTGTACGGCATTCCGGGAGACCTGCCCGCGCTGGCGAAGCAGCGTGTAGATATCGTCCGGCATCTGTTCGAGCGCGAGGTGGGCTTCATTGAGGGCTTCGAGGAGTTTTTCGCGTGGGCGAAGCAACGCTACCGCGTGTGCATTGCCTCGGCGATGGATGACGAGCTGTTGGGGGCCGTCGACCGGCGTCTGGGACTGACAGCGCTCTTCGAAGGCAACATCTTCACGGTATCGATGGCCGGTGGCCGTTCGAAACCCGCGCCTGACGTGTTCCTGTATGCGGCCGAGCGCATGGACACCCCACCGCCGAAGTGCCTGGTGATCGAGGACTCGCCCCTGGGCGTGGAGGCGGCACACCAGGCGGGCATGGTCTGCGCTGCAATCACCAGCACGTACGGCCGTGCGCGGCATGACGGCGCGGACGTTATCTTCGACCGGTTCGAGGAGCTTCGCGAGATCCTTGCGGCGGAGGCGCCCGCGGCAGGCCGGGAGCGGCGATAACGCACTGGCGTTCGATGTCCGCTGACGGAGCATGGGGCTGGACCCGGCCCTATGATGCTGGCGTGGACACTCCCGCACCGAACCGGCCGAAGTTCGTCCGCGTGGCCGTGAACAGCGGCCGGCCCAACTTCATGACATTCACCTACCGCGTACCCGCCGGCCGCGAGGTCGCGCCTGGCGATGTGGTGCATGTGCCCTGGGGGGCGCGGACGCTCCAGGGCGTCATTACCGAGGGGCCGACCGATTTGCCCGGGTTCTCGGGAGAGACGCGCGAGTTGGCTCCGGCGGTCGAAGGCGCCCCGCGCATCGGCGCGGAACGGCTGGAGCTGGCGAACTGGATTGCGGAGTATTACATCGCGCCGCCGTGGGACGCGGCGGCGCTCATGTTGCCGCCCGGTGCGGGCGAGGCGCCACGCACGGCGCTCGTGCGAGGGCAGGCGCAGCTGCCCGAGGCGCTCTCTGAGCGACAGCAGCTGCTGTATGAGCTGCTGGACGAGACGCCTCGGCCGGTGGAGGAGTTGCGCGAGGCGGTTGGAGCGCGAGGCTTCGATGCGGCGCTGAACGCGCTCGTGCGCCGCGGACTGGCGCAACGACGATATTCCCTTTCCCGGCCTCGAGGGCGGGCGCGGGTAGCGGAGGTGGTGCGGCTCGCCGTCGATCCAAAGGAGGCGCTCGCGTATGCGGCCGGCATCGAGGGACGGCGCGCATCGAGGCGCGGGCGGGCGATCCGAGCGCTGCTCGATGCGGGTGGGCCGCGGCCGTTCGCGGAGGTCGCGAGGATCGCGCGCGGCGCGCCGGCCGTAGAGACGCTGATCGCGGAAGGCGTACTCGATCGTGATGGCGACGCCGTGCGGCTCGCGGTCGCGGCGGCCGAAGCCGAGCGGCAGGTGCGTGCGCTCTCTCGGACAAAGGCGGAGGCGGCGGCCGCCGCGCTCATCGAACGGCTCGCGGAGCAGCCGAAGGAGGGGCTCCTGCTCGCCGGCCTGTCGCGGGAGTTCGGGGACGGCGCGCGTCAGGGGATCGAGCTGTTGCGCGCGGCCGGACTGGTGACGGTGGAGGAGGAGCTGCGGCGCCGGGACCCGTTGCGTGACCTCGTCGTGCTGCATCGCGGGCCGGTGGAGTTGGTCGCCGAGCAGCGCGAGGCGGCGGCGGCCATCCGCGCGGCTATCGACCGGCGGGATGGGACGGACTTCCTGTTGCAGGGGGTGACCGGGAGTGGGAAGACGGAGGTCTATCTCGACGTCCTGCGGCATGCCGTGGAGCAGGACCGGCGCGGCATCGTGCTGGTGCCGGAGATCGCGTTGACGCCCCAGACGGTGCGGCGGTTCGCGGAGCGGTTCCCGGGGCGTGTGGGCGTGCTGCACTCAGGGTTGAGCCTCGGACAGGCGTACGACGAGTGGCATGCGATCGCTCGTGGCGACTACGACGTCGTCATCGGCTCGCGGTCGGCCGTGTTCGCACCTCAGCCTGACCTCGGGCTCATCGTGGTGGACGAGGCGCACGAGTGGACGTTCAAGCAGCAGGATCCCGCGCCGAGGTACGACGCGCGTACGGTGGCAGGGCGGCTCAGCGAGCTGACGGGGGCGGCGGTAGTGTATGGCACCGCCACGCCCGATGCGGAGCGGTGGTTCGCCGCGGCGCAGGGGGACATCACCCGGCTCGACCTGCCTCGGCGGTTCCGCCCTGTGGTGCAGCCGGGCGGGGGGGTGAGGCTGTGGCCAGCCGAGGAGCTGCCCGAGGTCGAAGTCGTGGACGTGCGAGGCGTGCGCTCGCTGTTCTCGGAGGAGTTGCTCCGGGCGCTCGGCGAGACGCTGGACCGGGACGAGCAGGCAATCCTGTTTCTCAACCGCCGAGGCATGTTCGGCCACTTGCTATGTCCGCAGGGACATACGCCGTCCTGTCCTTCGTGCGATGTCTCATTGTCGCTGCATGACCCGCCGGGCCGTCTCATCTGCCATCAATGCAACCGCTCGAAGCCGTTGCTCACGCGGTGTCCGGAGTGCGGCGCGGCGTTGCGGCCGGCGCGCGCGGGGACGCAGCGGGTGGAGCAGGAGGTGCGGACGCTCTTTCCTGCCGCCCGCGTCGAGCGCTGGGACCGGGACACGGCGCGGGGGATGGACCAGCATGAGGCGATCCTCGGACGGTTTGCCAGACATGAGGCCGATGTGCTGGTAGGGACGCAAATGGTCGCGAAGGGCCTCGACTTCCCGCTGGTGACGCTTGTGGGGGTGGTGCTCGCCGATTATTCGCTGTGGGCGGGGGGCTTTCGCGCGGGCGAGCAGACATTCCAGTTGCTGGCGCAGGTCGCGGGCCGGGCGGGGCGCGCTGAGCGGCACGGCCGCGTCATCATCCAGACGTTGTCCCCAGACGACCGGGCGATCGAGGCGGCGGCTACCTACGACGTGGACGGGTATTACGAGGATGAGCTGCCCTGGCGGCGGGAGCATCGGTACCCACCGTTCGTGCGTCTGGTGCGGCTGCTGTTCTCGCATGCGCGGCAGGAATACGCGCTGGAAGAGGCCGCTCGAGTGCAGCGGGAGCTGCGACGCCTCGCCGCGGGGCTGCCGGACGTCGATGTGCTGGGCCCGACGCCACCGCAGGTGGCACGGGTGCGCGGTCGCTACCGGTGGGCGCTGCTGATCCGGGGCAACGACCCTGCATCGCTGGTCCGGCAGATCGAGCTGCCGCCGGGGTGGGTGGTGGACGTCGATCCCGTGACGGTGACGTAGCGCGCACCAGCTGAGGGGCGCACGGGCGGTATGTGTGCTCAGCTCCGCAAGACGACGATGATCACCCCGAGCATGGTCAGCGCGACGACGGCCACAGCGCCCATGATGGCACCTCGATCGGGGCGCGCGCTGCCGATGCCAGCCTTGTGTGCGAGGAGGGTTCGTGCGGTCCGGCGGTCGCGGACATAGAGGGGATAGGAGTAGAGAGATAGCATCGGCTCTGTGTGCGCGGCCGGCCATGATGCACGGGAAGGCATACCGGCCATCGCGGCATCGCCGGTGCGGATCTGGGTCTCAATGTCCGCCTCTTCGAGCAGCCGTTGCCAGGATTCGGCGGTCGGGCCGTCCTTCGCGACGGCGACCAGCACCCAGCGTCCGGGATCGCGGATTCGTGCTGGCACGTGGACGATTCTAATACAACCGGCATTGCGCGGAGACGTTGCCGGGGATGTGACCTACAATCTCGCTGTGACTGTGCGTCCTATCCGCTACCTCGGCGACCCGGTACTCAGGCAGCCCGCGAAGAAAGTGCGGCAGGTCGATGACTCGATCCGGCGGCTCATCGTTGACATGATCGAATCGATGTATGCCGCGCAGGGGGTGGGTTTGGCGGCGCCGCAGATCGGGGTACCGCTCCGCATTGTGGTCTTCGGCATGCCCGACGAAGAACCCTTCGCACTCATCAATCCTGTGATTGTGAAGCGCGGCGGTTCGCGGCGGCTCGATGGCGAAGGCTGCCTGTCCGTCCCGGGCTACCGGGCGGCGGGCATCACCCGGTCGGAGAAGGTCGTCGTGCGAGGTCTGGACGAGCGCGGCAAAGAAGTGCGCATGCGTTCCGAAGGCGAACTGCTGACGCAGGCGTTCGAACACGAGGTGGACCACATCAACGGCGTCTTATACGTCGACCGGCTGGACAGCATGTCCGACCTGCTGAAGCTGGAAGGCACGGACTGGGTGAGGGCACGGCAGCCAGACGGCGATGCCGAGGCCGCGGGCGGCGAAGGATAGCTGTGGGCGAGTTTATCTTCTTCGGACTGCTGGTATTCTTCGCGTTCTACTTCATCCTCCTGCGGCCCGTGATCGAGCAGCAGAGGCGGCGACGGCGCGACGTTTCTTCGCTGGACATCGGCGACGAGGTCATGACGACCGGGGGGTTCTATGCGGTCATCCGCGATATCCAGACACAAGACCAGGGACCGCTGGAGTTGACGCTAGAGGCGGCGCCGGGCGTGATGTTGCGTGGCACCGCTGACGCCGTCGCTTCCGTGACGAGGCGCGCGTCGGAGCAGCCGCAGACATCCGGTGAAGCTGGGAAGGCCAACGCGCACTGATGCCAACAAGGCGCCACCTGTGGCCGCTCCTGTTCGTTGTCCTCCTGTCCGTGGCCGCGCTGGTCTTCGTCTGGCCCAGCGAGCCCGACAAGTACCTGCCTTCCGCGGTCCCTTGGCCCCAGGGCAAAGGTGTCACCATCGGGGAATTCGAGCGCAAGGAGATGCGGCTCGGCCTGGACCTGCAAGGGGGGACCCGTCTGCTCCTCGGCGCCACGTTGCCTCCGGGCGCGGAAGGCGACGTGGGCGACGCGATGGACGGGACGATCCGTGTCCTCCGGAAGCGCGTCGACTCTTCAGGCGTCTCTGAAGCTGAGATCACGCGCCAGGGCGACTCCAATATCTCCGTGCAGTTGCCGGGCCTGACGCCGGAAGAGGCGCGAGATCTCCTCGGCCGCACCGCCCTACTACAGTTCTGCGAACGTGCGCCCGGGCCGTACTCCAATGTCGCTCTCCCCTGCGATAGCGAGGGGCAGTGGGTCCAGGCGATGGGTGAGATCGATGGACAGATCGTCCCGCTGACTTCGAGGTTCTTGAAAGCGAACGCGTTCGTGGGGACGGACCAGATCGGCAACCCGATCGTGCAGTTCGAATGGAACGGCGACGGCGGCAATCTCTCGAAGCAGATTACGCAGCGGCTGATCAATCAGCAGCTCGGCATCTTCCTCGACAGCGAAGCGTTGGCGACGCCCAACGTGAACGGCGTCATCGAGAGCCAGGGCTCGATCACGGGCTTGCCGCTTTCGAGCCGGGGCGACCGCACGGGCGCGCGCGAGCTGGTCGTGCAACTGAACTCGGGCGCGCTGCCCGTACAGTTGACCGTGCTCCAGGAACAGAATGTGGATGCCACGCTGGGTGAGGACGCCGTGCAGCGTTCCGTGCTTGCGGGCGAGATCGGTCTGCTTCTGGTCATCCTGTTTATGGTGCTGTACTACCGGGTGCCGGGAGTGCTCGCCTCGGTGGCATTGATCATCTACACGTTGCTCTCGCTCTCGATCTTCAAGTTGATCCCCGTGACGATGACCCTGGCAGGGATCGGCGCGTTCGTGCTCTCCATCGGCATGGCCGTGGACGCGAATATTCTGGTATTCGAGCGGATGAAGGAAGAGATGCGCGAGGGCCGTTCGTACACCACCGCCATCGAGGCGGGGTTCAGGCGGGCCTGGCCGTCGATCCGGGACTCGAATGTGAGCACGCTCATTACAACGTTGATCCTATACGTGCTTGGAGGCGGGATCACGGTGCCCGGCCTCGGCGCGTTCGAGGCGCCCCTGGTGCAGGGATTCGCCTTGACGCTGGCCGCCGGCGTACTGGTATCGATGTTCTCCGCGCTCTTCGTGACGCGGGTGCTCATGCGGCTGCTGATCGGCACGTCGATCGCGCGCCGGTCCGAATGGCTAGGCGCGGACCTGCGGCCGCTACCTGAAGCGGCTCCGGCGGGGGGAGACGGATGAAAACGCTCGACCTCGTCTCGAATCGGAAATGGTTGTTCCTGGCCAGCGGCCTGACGGCGCTGATAGGACTCGTGCTGCTCGCTATCCCTCCCTCATTGAAGCCCGGTATCGAGTTCACTTCGGGCACGACGATGCTCATCCGCTTCACGAACAGCGTCGACCAGGCCGCATTGCGGGACGAGTTTTCGAAGCTCGGCCATGGCGAAGCGCGCATCCAGTCCACCGGGGCGAACGAGTTCCTGGTGCGGACGAAGAGCCTGAACGTCCCGGCCGGGAGCTTCAATGAACTGGAGCCCACGCCGATCCCAAGCGTCACCGGCACAGCTGGCCCCGGAGTCTCGACGCTCGGTACAGTGCGCTTGGGCAAAGAAGGCGCGACAGGCGATGTGACGCTGCGCGCCGTCGTCGGAGGTGACCCCTGCAAGCTCGGTATCGAAGCGGGCACCGTGCCGGCCGGCAGTGAAGCGAGCATCCTTGAACGTCATCCTGACTGTGCGGACGGCGCTGTGTATCGCGTGCAGGCAGGGTCGATTACGGGATACGTGAAGGCATC
>CAYGHU010000061.1:0-9606 GCA_964349785.1 uncultured Dehalococcoidaceae bacterium
CGCTTCGCCGCATGCCCTCAGATGCGCCGAAGCGCGTGCTGTTGTAGGAGTAAGCGTATCGTCGGGGCAGACGAAGTGGATGGAGGCCCGCGATGGAATTGACTTCGGAGCAGCGCGCATTCTTATCGAGCCACGACGGCGCGGCGATGACGACGCTGTGTGCCAACGGCACCCCGTACACGGTGCGTGCCGGCTGCGTGCCGATCGGTGACGTGCTCTGGAGCGGCTGCGTACGCGGCATATCCGACGCGACCCGCGCGCGACGTTGATGGTGTTCGACTCGCGCGGCAGCTACCTCACTTCCGAAGCGCGCGTCAGCCTCCTCGAGGGTGACGACGTCCCCGAGCTCAGCGTCCGCCTCTTCCGCGCGATGAACCACATCGAGGACGCGCCCCCGGACGCCCTCATCCGCTTCGGCGACCGAGGCATGACCCCCGAGAAGCTACGCCAGTTCATGGTCGACGACCACCGGCTCATCTATGAGTTCGAGCCATTGCGTGTGTACGGCTCGATGTAGCTGCTGCTGGGCGGGATTCAGGCCGTGCCGACCTGATGCACGAACGCGATCCACTAAATGGGATGCGGTACGTGAGTCACAGCCTGCGCGAAAGCGAGGAGATGATCCGCACCACGAAGTACGATCTCGGGGAGATTGAAGCGATCTGCGATAGCGACAGCAGCATTTAGTCCACCCGCCGCTGTGGCCGCCTCTGTCACCAATTGGAATCTGCCTCGCAGAGCGGCCTCCTGGCCGAATACGACTACTACGATCTGTGCTTCGAGGGCTTCCAGCCGAAGAACGATCTGCTCCAAGATCGTCACCACGTCGAGTGAGAGCTCGTTCGACTCTGCAAGCGCGGCTACAGTCCGACGAAGCTCCCCGACGAGTTCGAGGGCGGCCGCGCGTTCGCCGTCGTCTGGGATCAGGGCGATCTGAGTCTGCGCATCTACTGCGCCGTCGATGCGGCTGGGATCCTGCGGCGGATTTAGCGCCGATTCCAACCACCGTACGCGCCGAGCCATCCGAGAGACCTGAGTATCAGAATCGAGAGTGATATTTTCGAGCAGCTCTCTTACGTCCGCGCGGTAAGCGATGGCACCGAGCGAGTTGATCGCGGCGAGGCGCGGCGCGACATCACGATTGATGTCTTGCGCGATATTGCTCAAGACGTCGACCACCTCGGGGACAGCTGTGGCGCCGCCCAGTGATCTCGCTCCAGCCACTTGGACGTTAGGCTTCGACGTTCGGAGGAAGGCCGCGACGTATTGTGCGGCTCGCGGATAGACCGCGAGTGCTTTATATAGCCCCTCCAGAAGCGCGGCCTGTCCGTGTGTGCTCAGTCGAGGAAGGAGTTCGACAACCTCTTGTGCTTCCTCGGGACCCATCCGGGCGTACCAGTACGCGGATTTCGCGGCTTCAATCCGTTCCTGGGGATCCTCGTCGTCGAGGTACGCGTGCAGACTTTGAAGCGACGTTGGCATCGCTCAGCATCCTAACGTGATGGCTGCCGTCAAGTCACGAGAGTGGGAAATTCACCGTGGGGCCTTCCTGGTTGACATTCTCGCGTAGGCGAACCGCCCGCCTCCGAATGGCCTCTCGCAACCCGCTGATCGAGACTAATCTCTCAGCCCCAACTCCTCCTCCGCGCTACAATCCCCACAAGGACATCGACCGCACGCACGCACCGCGCGGCAGCATCGAGGAGAGACCACGACCATGGCGAACAAGCTGCGAGTCGGCATCAACGGCCTTGGCCGCACCGGCCGGCAGACCGTCCGGGCCTGGTGGGAGCACCACCGCGACGACTGGGACCTCGTGGCCATCAACGGCCGCACGGACGTCGCCATGCACACCCACCTGCTGCGTTACGACAGCGACTACGGCCGCTTCCCCGCAGACATCGAGGACGGCCCGGATTGCTTCGCCATCGGCGGCCGCGAGATCCGCGTCTTCCGCGAGGACGACCCGGCGCGGATCGACTGGGACGCGGTCGGCGCCGATATCGTCATCGAGTCTACCGGCGAGTTCGAGTCCCGTGAGGCGGCGGCGCAGCACCTGGGGGGCAGCGTCAAGAAGGTCATCATCTCCGCCCCTGGTAAGAACGAGGACTGGACCGTGATCATGGGAGTCAACCACCTCGACTACGACCCCGCGCGGCACCACGTCATCTCCAACGGCTCCTGTACTACCAACTGCGTCGTGCCGATGGTCAAGGTGCTGCACGATGCCTTCGGCGTCCGCCGCGCCTTCATGACCACCATCCACGCCTACACCCGCGACCAGAACCTCGTGGACGCGAAGCACCGCGACCTGCGCCGCGCCCGCGCCGCCGCGCTGAACATCATCCCCACCTCGACCGGCGCCGCCCGCTCCGTCAGCAAGATCATCCCGGAGCTCGAGGGCAAGATAAACGGCATCGCCTACCGCGTCCCGACGCCGACCGTCTCCGTCGTCGACCTCGTCGCCGACCTGGCACAGGCCGCCTCGAAGGATGCGATCAACGAGGCCTTCCTCGCGGCGGCTGAGGGCCCCATGAAGGGCTTCCTCTACTTCGAGCAGCAGGAGCTCGTCTCCACCGACTTCCGGGGCCACCCTGCCTCCGCGATCTTCGACTCGCCCTCGACCATGGTGCTGGACGGCGACATGGCGAAGACCATGGGCTGGTACGACAACGAGTACGGCTACGCCTGCCGCATCACCGACCTCGTCGCCTACATGGGCGAGCGAGGCCTGTCGTAGGCGGGCGCGCGCATCGGACGACATATCGAGGGCGCATGTAGCGCCCTCGATGCTTCTTCGGAACCTGACAGGGTCGTAATGCGTCTGATTCGTATGAAAGCGCTCTTCGTCCTCGTGGGCCTCGCCCTGTTCGCCGCCGCTTGCGGCGATGACAACGCGCAGTTGAATACCGAACGCGTCCTCGCGCCCATCAACTCGGCCGATATCCGCGTTGCCGAGTCGGCCCCGCCGCAGTACTTCCTCGATGTCGTCTCCGGCCTTCCCGGCGGCTGCGCGAAGTTCGACCGCTACGACCTCGAGCGCTCCGGCGACACCGTCACGGTGAGCGTGTGGAACATCGACGAGACGCCCGAGGACGGCGCGTGCACGGCCATCTACGGCATGGTGGAGCACCACATCGCCTTGGGCAGCAACTTCAATAGCGGCACGACCTACACTGTCCACGTCAACGACGTGACGAGGATCTTCGTGGCGCGATAGCGTGCGACACGCTGAGCCCGCTTTGGAGGATCAGATGTCTCGACCGCCGTTTCTGCAGGGAATGTTGGCGGCCGCTCTGGCCGCCGCGATCCTTCTCGTGTTCGCGGGGCAGCCATTGGCGACCGTTGAGGCGCAGCAGGGCGGGATCATCGGAGGCGACAAGCCGCCCTCGGGTGGTGGCTTCGGTACTTTTGCCTTTGGCGGCGGCACGTTCGCGCAGCTCCTCGCGGCGTCCGAGTGCCCCGAGGAGAGCGCTATCTTCTTCCACAACAAGCCCGACGGTACGTGGGCCGTCTACATCCCTGCGGCGTTGGACGCTGCAAACGAGGAGATCATGACGCTGTTCCCGGGCGACTCGATCCCCTCGGGTACGCTCTTCACCGGGAAGTGCGTACCACTCCAGAATGTGCTGGCCCCCATCGAGTCCATCGACGTCCGCATCGCCGAGTCCTTCCCACCACAGTACTTCCTCGACGTCGTATCGGGTCTCCCGGACGGGTGCGCAAAGTTCGATCGGTACGAGATGGAGCGCTCAGGCGCCACCATCAACGTGACCGTGTGGAACGTCGAACCGATCCCAGGCCCAGGGGTCTTTTGCACGGCCATCTACGGCATGGTCAAACACTCGATACCCCTCGGCAGCAACTTTCAGAGCGGGATCACCTACACCGTGCACGTCAACGACGTGACGCGGACCTTCATCGCGCAGTAGCCACGCTCGAAGATTGCTCGATTCGTGATCGAGCATGTCCGGACAACGGCTATCGAGGGTGATAACGTAATTTCAGCACCCGGCGCATGCTCGCGTGAGAAGGAGCGTCGATGGCTGTCCACCAGCCACATCATGTCGCGACCCCGAACACGATGACGGTGGGCAGGAATCTTGCTGGCGCCGACAGTCATCGCTATCGGCGCGGCGCTTGTCCGTCCGGCCCGCCTGACGCAGAAAGGCGCTTTGTCATCCTCGGCCTCGCGCTTACGACGCTCCTCACCATCGCCAACTTCAATCCGGCCTTCGGCGACCGTATCAAGCAACCCACGTCTCCAGTCGAGCTCACGCATGGTCATTCCAACGCCTTCGGCACGATGACTCTGAACCTCACGGGGCTGAACTTCGGACAGGGGCACCTGGGCGCGGGGGCGAATACGGTCTTCGGCAAGCTCGTTGTCATGTCCCTCCCGACACCGAGATCCGCCGTGACGGCAATACGCTCATCCCGAGTGCGGACGAACAGCGCATCATCGACCTGGATGTCACTTCGGTGTTCGGTTCCGTCGAGGTCATCCGTTAGCAACCGGAACGAGTATCGAGGACCATCCGCCGCCCGCTCCCCACGCCGCTTCTCGGGCGCGCTACCGTGAAACGGAGCGATCTCACGCGCGCTTGCTCCGGAGGCCATAACTCCGGCTGTCTGACAAGCAGTCCATCGGCGCTGCCCGTCGTACACTCGGCGCAATCGCGACGCCGGGCCGGACTCACACGCCACATAGTCTGCCCACAGCTCCCATTCAGAAAGGAAGCCGTGTGGGACTCGTCAGCCTCATCCTGCTGGTCATCGGCTGGGTCGTCATTATCGTGGGCGCCTTTGGGACGGGCATCGACATCACCGTGGGGAATCTCGACCCACTGACAACGGGCATCGTCTTCGTGCTCGGTGGATTGACGCTGCGGACGATGGACTGACAGGCCAATTCCATGGGAACTCGGACTGTGTTTCGTCACCAGACAAGGCTATCCTGAAGCCATGAGCGATCTCCTCATAGACAGCCACCCCGAACTACGCCGGCCGATCCTGATTGCCGCGTGGGCCGGCTGGAACGACGCCGGCGAGTCCGCGACCGGTGCCATCCGCTTCATGCAGCGCCGCTGGCGCGAGTCCCCGTTTGCGCACATCGACTACGACCCGTACTACGACTTCACCCAGGCCCGCCCGCGCGTCCGCCTCGAAGATGGCGTGCGCGTGCTCGACTGGCCGACCAACGACTTCACGGCGCACCGCCGCGAAGGTGACGGCCCGGATATCATCCTATTCCAAGGGACGGAGCCCCACCTTTCATGGCGAACGTACGCGAAATCGATGTTGGAACTGTGCCGCACCTTCGACGTCTCAGCGGTCATCACTCTGGGCGCGCTGCTGGCCGAAGTCAGTCACGCGCGGCCCGTGCAGGTTTCCGGTTCGTCAGAAGACCTCGACTTGCGCATAATGCTCGCCCTTCCCGATAACGCCACATCTCGCTATGAGGGCCCCACGGGGATCGTCGGCGTCTTCAACGTTGTCGCGAAGGAAGCCGGGTTGCCCATCGCCTCGATATGGGGGAGCGTCCCCCACTACGTGAACGCTTCACCCAACCCCAAAGGCTCGCTCGCCATCCTCGAACAGCTCAACCGGCAGTTGCACCTCGATCTCCGTCTCCACGACCTCGAGGTGTTCGTCGCGCGCTTCGACGCCCAGGTCGCCGAAGAGATCGCAAAGAACCCGGAGATGACCGAGTACGCCCGCCGCATCGAGGAGCACCAGGACGCGGAAGCAGCCGGACTCGAGGGTCAGCCCCCCCTCGGCGCATCCGAAACGAGCGCCGAGGAACTCCCCGACGCCCAGTCCATGGTCGACGAACTCGAACGCTTCCTGCGAGAACAGCGCGGCGGGGGAGATGTGTAGGGGCGCCGCTGGCCCTCGTGACCCTCCCCTTATCTCACATCTCCTGAAACACTGCACAGGTCGCTCAACGCGTGTGTTGCCGAATAATGGCGAGCGACCGATGCGAGGCATGCTCGCCGTGGATGGCGCGGTGGCAGGAGGATCGTCTTCAGGGACAGCGGCTCGCCTCGAATGAGCACTTCGCCCACGCACTGAGGGCGTTGGTTTCGGCCTGACACCCGGCGCGCTCACCACACTGGGACTGATCGTGGGATTGAACGCTGGGACCGAGTCGCGATCAGCCGTTGCGTCTGGAGTCGTCACCATCGCGCTCGCGGATGCATTCTCCGATACGTTTGGCCTCCACGTGTCCCCGCGGTCTGCGGGCGAAGAAATCGGGACCGCCTGGGTAGCCCGCCGGAGCGACGTTCGTCGCGAAGCTCGTGATCGCGCTTCCAGCTTCCTCGTCCCGGTGCTCCTCTTCTCGCTGACGACCGCGACGGCCGTCTCGGTCTTGTGGGGCTTCGCACTACTTACGGTCTTGATCTGATACGTGGCCCGCCGCAATGACACTCCGCCAGCCACGGCTGTTGCTAGGCACCTGCTGGTAGCCATCGTCATCCTCGCCACCAGCCAGGCAGCGGGCGTGCTCGTCCGCGCGACCATCGGCAGCGACTAACGCCGAAACCCTTCGCAGCCTCTGGAGAGCTGGCCGAGACGGCCAGGGCCTACAGCGGGACAATCACGAGATCGGGCGGGATCACGCATGATGAGTGTGGGACATGCTCACGATGATAATATCGGTTCTCACGAACACCCGGTCAGTGAAGGGAGCGCAGATGGCGTTCATGAAGGTCGACCACGTTGCCATGCTCGCCGACGACATCGCTGTAGGTAAGCATGTGTTCTGCGACGGCTGGGGATTGGCGATCAATGAACATCGATCCCCCTGGCCACAGGGGAGACCGGGCACCTTCGACGGCGTCACGAGCATCGAGATCCCCATCGGCGAGATGTACCTGGAGATCAGCAAGCCGAACGACACCACCAGCCCCGCAGCGCGCTTCGTCGTCGAGCACCGCGCGGGCATGTATCACATTGCACTTGCCTCGAACGACCTACCGGCGGACGTGAGACTGCTCCAGGATCGGGGAATCCAGGTAGAAGGCGAGTGGGACGGCCGCGGCGCGGTGTTCCTCGACCCCACCACGACGCTCGGGCTGAGGATCAGGGTCGTCCCGGAAGAGGGCTACTACGTCCACCCCTACTACCGGGGCGACGGGACGTTCACCGGCATGGGGCACATCGGCATCGCGGCTCGCAGCGCCGACGAGATCCGCGCCCTGTTCGGCGGCGCCTTCGGGCTGCACGAAGACAAGACGGCGGAGCGTGGTGGAGAACCGCCTCCCGACTTCGATCCAGCCCGGCCCGCCTCAGACCCGGTGCACCTCATCGAGTACCCGCTCGGTGGCACCGTCATCGAGATCAGCATCCCGACCGCCGAAGGCACCGGCACTGCCCGCCTGGTCGCCACGCGAGCACCCCTCGGCGCCGTCTATCACCACATCTGCCCCTTCGCACCGGATGTCTATCGCGCGGCCGAGAGCGGTGTCGCCGCCGGGCTACAGCTCATCGGCGCTATGCCGCCGCGAGAAAGCCAACGGCCGGCGGCTGGCCAGATCGACGTCGCGTGGTTCCACCCTCGCACATGCGTCGGCACGCTCATCGAAATCTGGAACCGGGCGCCGGGCGCCGAGCATACTCATCAGTGGTGATACCGACAGGCACAGACCAGTATTCGTCCGTTGAGTGGAGGTGGTCGTGATCCGCAAGTTCAATGGCAAGAGCCCTCGAATTCATCCCACTGCGTTTGTCAGTGAGGCCGCCTACGTTGTGGGGGATGTGGAGATCGGCCCGTACTCGAGCATCTGGCCAGGAACGATCATCCGGGGGGATCACCACAAGATCGTGATCGGCGCCTATGTAGACATCCAAGACAATTGTGTAGTGCATACGGACAGCGATGCCTCCTACGGGGACTACGTCACCCTCGGCCACCACGTCATCTGCCACGCCAAAACGATCTCAACGCACTGCCTCATCGGCAACGGCGCGGTGGTCAATGGCGACGCGGAGATCGGCGAGTACTCAATCGTCGCGGCCGGCTCCGTGGTCCTTGAGCGCGTCCAAATCCCGCCTCGGTCCTTCGTCACGGGCGTACCCGCCGATGTGAAGCGCCAGACGGAAGAGCGGCACCACCAGATGATCCGCGGGACTGCTGAGGGCTACGCGAAGAACGGCCAGGAGTTCAAAGAGGCTGGCCTCGGTGACGTGCCCGAGGAGTTCCTCATCCGCGAGTAACAGGCCCGGCGTCCATTCAAACCACACCAAGACGTGCGGAATATCCGGGTGCGCCTGAAGATCGCGCCCTATAATGCAGCGCACCAAGACGCCAATGACAGAGGGGAAACGAGCCGTGCCTGGACCGCTGGCAGGAGTTAGAGTCCTTGAGATTACTCAGATCATCGCCGGGCCGTACTGCGGCCTGAACCTCGCCGACCTGGGAGCGGACGTAGTCAAAGTCGAGCCGCCCGAAGGCGAAGGCGTGCGGCGAGTCGGCCAATTCGCACCCGGCGAAAGCAAGGCATACCATACCCTAAACCGAGGTAAGCGCAGCCTGGTGCTTGACCTCAAACGGCCCGAATCGCAAGAACTGATCCACCGGATCATCCCGCAATTCGATGTCTTCGTCATGAACTCACGGGCAGGCGTGGCTGGACGCCTGCACCTCGACTACGACACTCTGAAGCAGTACCGCCACGACCTGATTTACCTCGAAAGCACGGGCTACGGCTCCGGCGGACCCAGCGCGACCCGCGCGGGCTCAGACATTGTCGCGCAAGCGTACTCCGGGCTGATGGCCGGCGAGGGCAAGGTCGACGAGTTTGGCGCTCCCAAGTCCGTCTCCTGCTCGGCCGTTGCGGACTACGCGACCGGTCTCGCCGCGGCTATGGGCGTTTGTGCTGCCTTGTACAGGCGGGCCGTCAGCGGCGAAGGTGAGTTCCTCCAGACATCACTCCTCCTGTCCGCGTTGTCCATCCAGGCAGGCTCCGTCGCGAAGCTCCCTGTTGCGGACGAGCTCATGCGCCGGCCTACCCTCGACGCCATCGAGGCCGCGCGCAAACGCGGTGCATCATATGACGAGATCATCGGCATCCGGAACAACAGCAACACGATCGTGGGCGGAGCCTTCCGTTTGTACTACAACGGCTACCGCGTGAAGGACGGAGCGGTGATCCTCGGCGCGCTCACACCGGCGAACCAACAGCAGATGCGCCGAGCACTCGGCATTACCGACGACCCGAGCGCCAGCCCGGACTTCAACGCCCTCGACCCCGCGATGACCGAGCAAATCGAGCAGCTCGGCGAGCGTATCCGCTCGATCATGCTCACGAAGACGATGGACGAGTGGATCGAACTCTTCGACCGTGAGGGCGCGCCCATATCGAAGGTGAACCTGCCCGAGGACCTCGCGGACGACGAACAGGTCCGTGCGATGGGTTATATGTCCGAAATTATGCACGAGGCCACCGGACCAGAACTCAATGTCGGCCCGATCGTCCTCATGCGCCAGCATCCGACTGGCTCTCCGCTGCCGGCACCCGTACTCGGTCGCCACAGCAACGAGGTACTCGGCGAGCTCGGTATCTCAGATTCGGAAGTCACAGCGCTGCGGGCTTGCGGCGC
>CAYGHU010000062.1:0-9457 GCA_964349785.1 uncultured Dehalococcoidaceae bacterium
GACGCGGAAATCCAGCAAGCGCTCGCCGGGATGCCCGGCTGGGCCGTCGAAGACGGCGAAGTCACGCGTTCGTTCAAATTCAAGGACTTCGTGGAGGCGCTTGGCTTCATCGTCCAGGTCGGCACGTTGCAGGAACAGATGGACCATCACGCGACGATTACCAACACGTACTCAGACGTGAACATCGCTATCTCCACCCATAGCGAAGGGGACATCACCGAAAAGGACATCGAGCTGGCGAAGAAGATCGGCACCCGCGCGGACGCCGCCCGGTAACGCCTTGGTTACCCCTCTACCTCGATCGCGTCGAGGGCGGTCGCTGACTGTTCCCACTCCGTGAGCGCGGCGGCCAGCTCGGCCTTCAGGGTTTCCTGCCTGCGCACGTCTTCCTCGACCTGCTCACGAGGAGTGCGCTGGTAGTACTCCGGATCGGCGAATCCCGTCTCGATCGCGGCCAGTTCGCGCTCCAGCACTCCTGCCTCATGCTCGAACCGCTCAACCGAGCGCCTCAGCAACGCGAGATTCCGGCGCTTATCCTTCCGGTCGGTATAGCGGGTGCGGTCAGTCTCTATTGGGTCGGCCTCGCGAGAACTGTCCCGTCTGGAAGCGGAGGCGCTTACGAGGCTGAGGTAGTCCTCGCCTTGCTGCTGGAGATACTCCTCATAGGTGCCATGGAAGTCATCGAACCCGCCCTCCGACAAAGCGAGGATGCGCGTACCGACGCCCGAAACAAAATGCCGGTCGTGGCTCACGAATAACACCGTCCCTTGATACGACTGCAACGCCCGCATCAGTGCCTCACGCCCCTCGAGATCCAGGTGATTCGTCGGCTCGTCCAGCAGCAACAGGTTCGGTTGTTGCAACATCAACGCCGCCAACAGCAGCCGTGCAGCCTCGCCTCCGCTCAGGTCGGTCACACGCTTGAGTGCGTCGTCGCCGGCAAGCAGCACCGCGCCCAGCATGCCGCGCACCCTGGGGATGTCCGAGATGCCTGTCGCCGCACACAACCAGTCGTACGTACTGACCGGGCCACGCAAGAGCTCGTGGTGGTCCTGTGCAAAGTAGCCCGCATGCACTTCGTGCCCCAGCCGCACAGCCCCTTGATCTGCCGCCAGCGCGCCCCGCACAATGCTCAGCAGCGTGGACTTCCCCACGCCGTTGGGGCCCACCACCGCGACTTTCTCGCCCCGCTCTACGGAGAACGAGACATCGCTCAATACTCGTTTGGAGCCGTACTGCTTGGAGACGCCAATCCCCTGCAGCACCTCGCGGCCCGAGGGGCGCGCCGGCTCGAACCGGAACCCCGGCGCGCGGCGCGACGAGCGCTTCACCTCCGGCAGCTCCATTTTCTCCACTTGCTTCTTCCGCGCGGAAGCCTGCCGCGCTTTCGTCGCTTTCGCGCGGAACCGGTCGATGAACTCTTGCAGCTCTTCAATGCGGGCTTCGGTCCGCGCAATCTCCGCATCCTTTTGCACAACTGCGAGTGCCTTCGCTGCCTCGAAGGCGTCGTAGTTTCCGGTGTACAGCCGCATCTCCTGGTAATCGATGTCCGCGATCGTGTCGCACACGACGTTCAAGAAGTGGCGGTCGTGCGAGATGACGACGAATGCGCCTCGGAAGTCGCGCAGGTAACCCTCGAGCCAACGGATCGACGCGATGTCAAGGTGGTTCGTCGGCTCGTCCAGCAGCAACAGATCCGGCTCTCCGAACAGGGTCTGCGCCAGCAGAACACGCAGCCGGAATCCTCCCGACAGCTCCCGCATCGGCCGCCGGTGCTGGGCATGGGGGACGCCGAGGCCGACCAGCAGCGCGGACGCCTGCGCCTCCGCCTGATATCCGCCGAGGGCCACGATCTCCGTCTCGAGGTCGCCCAGCCGCTCACCTTGACGGGAGCTGTCCGGCCCGAGCTCGTCGTCCAGGAGTCTGCGGCGCTCTTCGAGCGCCTCCCAGAGCACAGGCCGGCCCATCAGCACCACATCGAGTGGGGTCTGAGCGTCGAAGCGGAAATGGTCCTGTCCCAGCGTGCCCAGGCGTAACTCCCGGATCGGGGTCACGCTCCCCAAAGTCGCCGTAAGCTCTCCACTCATTACGCGGAGGAGGGTCGACTTACCGCTGCCGTTCGCTCCCACGAGGCCATAGTGGCCCCGCGGCCGCAGTTGCCAGTTCAGATCCTGGTAGAGAACACGCGCGCCAAAGCGCATTGTGACATCGGTGAGCGTCAGCATCTCTTTAAGGCTACGGCCTCGGCGGACGTGCGTCTTTCGTCACCGACGAAAGCTACCTCGCAACGATGTACTGCAGCCCCTATGCATCACGATCCGGGGCATCCCTCTTGCCGCTCGACAAGATCCCGACGATGGCGATGCGTTGCCCGATGGGCGATTCAATGGACATTGATTCCTCGATCGGATCGGTGACCAGTCTCGGCCAGGCGATCAGAGGAACAGCGAGCGCGCAGGCTCACCGCCGCCAACGCCGATGACCTCGCCTGAGATCGCGGCCGCTTTCGTCGAGGCAAGGAAGGTGACGACGTACGCCACCTCGCGAGCGTCGACGACTCTCCCGATCAGCGTGCGCTCGCCAGCCTGGCGCTCCGCCTCCTCGGGCGTGATGCCGCGACGCGCTGCGTCCTCCGCCCAGCGCTCCCGCGCCCAATCGGTGCGCGTCATCCCCGGGTGCACGATGTTCACCGTGATGCCCGCACCGGCAAGCTCGGCGGACAACGTCCGGGTCATGTGCGCGATCGCGATGTTCCGCATGCCCGTGCTGTACGTGCCGGGCTGCCGCGCAGACAGACCGCCGATGTTGACGATCCGGCCCCACCCCTGCCGCTGCATATGGGGCGCGACCGCCCGGCAGAAACGCAATGTACCGAAGGTCTTGGCGTTGAAGTCCTCAGCTATCGCGTCATCCTCGACCTGCGGCAGCGGCCCCGCGGCGAGACCGCCCGGTTGTCCGGCGCTGTTCACGAGGATATCCACCCTGCCGAACTCGGCGACGGCTTGCTCCACTGCCGCATCGACCTGCTTACGGTCCCTCACATCGACGCTGATCTGGGCGACCTTGCGGCCGCTCTCCGCGGCGAGCTCCGCCGCCGTTGCGTCGAGCGCCGGCCTGTCGCGGGCGCAGATGACGAGGTCGGCGCCCTCCCTCCCCAGTTCCAGCGCAATCGCCTTCCCGATGCCCCTGCTCCCGCCAGTGACGATAGCCACCTTACCCGCCAGCTCCAGATCCATGAGTCATAGCCTTCCTGTCGCAGCCCAGTCAGACTGAGGCGGACCACGGCCCGTTCCAATCAGCCGCTACTCTACTTAGTCTCCTTCACGCCAGGGCTCGCCGGTGGCGTTCGCGATCACATCGAGCATGTCTTCGATGTCGCCACGCATGTCCTCGTCTGGATTGAGTTGTAATGCTCGCAGGAATGCGTCCCGCGCCAGCGCATACAGCGTATCGGCGTCCTGCGCGACCGGCTGGTACGGACGGCTGCGCTTCGGCCTGTGCAGCGCATTCGCCACGAACTCCCGGCACCAGCCGAGAGTGTAGTAGACGGCCGCGTCCTCGGAAGACAGCTCCGCCGCCCGGTCGAGCGCCTCCAGGCCGTCGGCAAATTGCCGCTTCCTCATCACGAGCGTACTGCCCAGATACGACCATGCCTCGCCAAGTGTAGGCGCCAGCGCGATCGCCTGACGCACCGCCGCAAGCGCCGCATCGATGTCACCCTGGGAGTGCAGCGCCATCGCTTGCTTCAGCAGCCTGCGCGCTTCTTCTTCAGACATCTGCCGATGATAGCGGTTGCTCCGTGAGCCGGCCGCGACCAGTTACGAAGAACGCCTGACGAGGTCACCGACGGATTGAGGTGCGATCGGCACCAGCACCGGCGCGCCAGTGGCGGGATCGTAGAGGATCGTGACGTACGCGCCGAAGAGCGAGGAAATCAGCTCGGCGGTCACGACTTCGGAGGGCGAGCCGTCGTGCAGGACGCGGCCGCCAAGGAGGGCGACGATCCGATGTGCATAGTGCGCCGCCTGAGCGACATCATGCATCACCATGATCACGGTCAGGCCACGCGCTTCGTTGAGGCGCGCCAGCAGGCCGAGCAACTCCTGCTGGTGACCAATGTCCAGAAACGTTGTGGGCTCGTCCAGAAGCAACAGCTCGGGCTCCTGAGCCAGGGCGAGGCCAATCCACGCCCGCTGACGCTCTCCTCCTGACAGCGTCGCCAGCGGACGGTCCCGCAATGCATCGAGCCCGGCCTGAGCGATGGCCGCCTCCACCGCGTTCCGGTCGGCGGGAGTAGCGGCGGAGAGCAGGCCACGATGAGGAAAGCGACCGCGCCAGACCAACTCTGCTACCGTCAGGTCCGGCGGGGCCTCCGGCGCCTGGGGCAGGAATGCGACCCTGCGGGCAAACTCACGAGGAGAGATCCGCCACACATCCCGGCCATCGAAACAGACCTCTCCAGAATCGGGCTTGCGCATCCGGCCCAGGGCGCGCAGGAGGGTCGATTTCCCCGACCCGTTGGGCCCAATGATCGCCATGACCTCGCCCCTCGATACGGTGAGCGACGCCCCGCGCAGCGCCTCGCGAGGGCCGTACCGGACGTACACGTCGCGCGCCTCAACAAACGAAGGCTGAGCCCTCATGTCCGGGTCCTGACGAGCAACAGGAACGCCGGGGCTCCGAGTACGGCAGTTACGATGCCTACAGGCAGCTCTGTGGGCGCGATCACCACACGGGCGAACGTATCGGCAAGGACGAGTAACACCGCCCCGAGCAGCGCCGCCAGTGGCACGACAATCCGGTAATCATTGCCGGCGATGAGCCTCGCGGCATGAGGGACGATCAGTCCGATGAAGGCAAGCAGCCCGCTGACGGCCACGGCCGACCCTGTGAGGACGGCGGCCAGCACGGCGAGCAGCAGGCGGACGCGTTCCACTCGCAGGCCAAGGCCACGCGCGACATCGTCGCCCAGCGCCAGGATGTTCAGCCACCCGGATGCAAGCAACGTCAACACCCCCGCCACCAGCGTGTACAGCCACAGCTGCTGCACGTCACTCCAGTCCCGGCCAAAGAGCCCGCCGGCCAGGAAGGAGAGTGTCGCCTGGGTGAACAGATCAGAGTTGGCGATGACAGCGGTGCTGAGCGCCGTGAACAACGCGGCGACGGCCACTCCGGACAGCGCGAACCGCACCGGGGAGATGCCACCTCGCCAAGCGAGCGCGTAGACGACCGCCGCCGAAACGAGCGACCCGCCAAACGCCGCAGGAGCGACCAGTTGGACGGGCGTACCCGGCGCGGCGATCAGTACCAAGATCGCAGCCAGCCCAGCACCAGCAGAGAAGCCGAGGATATGCGGGTCGGCGAGGGGATTCCTCGTGATCCCCTGAAGAAGCACGCCCGCCAGTCCAAGATTTGCGCCAACCAGCGCGGCCACGAGTACTCGAGGCACCCGCAACTGCCAGACGATCTGCCGGGCTACCGGGTCTCCACGGTCAAACAGTCCGTCGAACACCGACATCGGACCGAGGCGGACGGAGCCCAGCGCGATAGCGACCGTCATGGCGGCACAAAGCAGCAAAACCGCTGCGGACAACGTCGCGGCGGCATGCGGTCTCCGGGTTGAGGTCGCAGTAAGCATGCTGCCGAGGGAGTCTCCCTCCCTCCTCCGGCTCGTTCGCTAGCGACTAGAGCTTGTCGGAGTCGCGGTGGCAGGCATCGCCGGGTACAGCAGCGCGACCAGATCCGTCAGGCCCTTCGCGGCCCGCGGACTGGGCGACTGCAGATACACCTCGACATCGAGGTTGTGGACCCGCCCGTCTTTCACCGCGGCAAGACTGCCATACGCTGGATTGCTCTTGATGCCATCGGCGAGACTGGGGCCGCCGGGAGGGCCCGCCGTGATCGTCAAGATGACTTCCGGATTCGCGGCCACAATCTTCTCGAGTGAGAGCTTCGTGTACCCGGGCAGCGGGCCGCTCTGCGGCTCGCCGGCGGCAATGTTCTTTCCACCCGCGAGCACCACGAGGTCACCCACGAACGAATCAGTCAGCGCGACGAACGGGTCGTTCGGTGCGCCGATCAAGATAAGCGTGCGCAGGGCAGTCTTCCCCGCCGTCAGGTTCTTCACCTGGGTCTTCGCGTCCTCCATCTGCTTCACAGCCGCCGCTGCCTGTTCCGGCTTATTGACCGCTTTGCCGATGATCCGCAACGAAGCAGCCACATCGTCGTACTTTTGCGCGCCGACGAAGAGGACGGGCACCCCCGCGAGGCTGCTCGCGAAGTTGCTCGCGAACTGGGCCTGCAGTGAGGCGTCGGCCAGCACCAGGTCGGGATTCTGCGCGACGATGCGCTCGTACGAGGGGCGCTCGGCAGCTCCGATGTCCGGCAGCGAGGCTACCTCGGCGGGCAGTTTCGCGGTCGTAGAACGTGCGATCGCCTTCCCGCCAGCCGCATACAGCAGCTCGATGGCGGACGGGCTGGCCGCCACGATGCGCTTGGGCTCGGACGGAATCGTGACGTCCTTACCCAGCATGTCCTTCACCGTGATGGGGTAGACAGCGGCAGGTGTGGCGGTGCCCATCGGACTGCTCACGGTAGTTGTGGAAGTGGGGGTGGCGTCCTCGCTCTCATCGTCACCACAGGCCGCAACAAGCGCGACTGCGGCGATAAGGAGTGCGAACAGCATCAAGAAACGTCGGTGCACGGGTGACAATCCTTTCCTAGACGCACCTACCATTCAGCCACCGGAATGTAGGGTCAATCGCATTAGCCACACCTAAATCCATGCTAAGCTATCCGAACCTTCCCGAGATTTGCTAATGCTTCCGCCGAGAATGCCTTCCACATGCAGCGGTGGTGTAACGCGCTCGTTCCAATAGCTGGCCCAACTGTTCGGCTGGCGAGATGCGTCTCGCATGTTTCGCTGCACCAGGCTTTCGCTTCGACTATGATCCTCGTACACGCTCGGTGGCGGCCGCAGCTGGCGTTCGCCATCGGCATCGGCTGGATCCGCAGCCGCGCGCCGGTAGCTCAGTGGATAGAGCATCAGTCTTCGGAACTGAGGGTCGGGGGTTCGAATCCCTCCCGGCGCACCACGCTGATGGATGACGCGAGCCGCACTGCCGACCTACAACTGCACTGGCTCGTCCGACCAGACGATCGCGCGACTGCGCAGGTCAGCGATCTGCTCGGCACTGTACCCCACCTCCCGCAGCAGATCGTCGGTGTGCTCGCCAGCCAGGACGCCCGGCCCATAGCTCCCGGGTGTCCGCGAGAACGTCACGAGCGGGCCCCAGCGCTGGTATTCGCCGAGCACCCGATGGTTGACCACGGACCCAAACCCGTTCGCTCGCATCTGTTCGCTGTTGAGGAAGAACTGCCCGGCGTTCGCATAACCGTCCGCGCGCACACACCCAACACCAGCCGGAATGAGACAACGTTCCCATTCGTCGGCATCGCGGGTGACAAACAGCCGCTCGAGCGCCTCGGCCAGCGGTTCGGCATTGTGCTCGCGGCTAGCGGCGTCCCGGAACTGCTCGTCGGTTGCGAGATCGGGACGCTCGGCTGCTGTGCACAGATCGGCCCACTCGTCGTCGACCATGCTCAGGCAGACCCAGCCGTCGCGGGCACGGTACAGCCGCCGCAGCGGGCCGATGCCAAACAGGCCGGCGTCGATCTGCGGGCGATCCGGTTTTCCCTCGTAGGAGAGGAAGTCATCGGCATTCGCATAGCCGTTCGCGCAGAGCATGCTGACGAACACCTGCTGACCCTCGCCCGTGCGGCGTCGCGCATGCAGCGCGAGTGTGGCGGCAGCTACGACCGCCATCGAGGTATTCGGGTCAGGATTCGCCTCGTTCGAGCGGAAGAACTGGCGCGCACCTTCGCGCCGCACATCGAGCGAATCGATGGGACTGGGGGGCCAGGCGGCACCGGCCTGCATCAAAGCACCACCGTTGACCGCGCCGGGAATTGGGTGCGCGGCGGGGCGTGTCGCGCTCGGCCCGGACGGGCCGTATCCGCTGACGCTCACCCAGATGATGTCCGGCTTGATGGCGCATGCCTGTTCGTAACCGATGCCGAGGCGTTCCGGGACGCCGGGGCGGTAATTGTGCACGATGACGTCCGCATTCATGAGCAGCCGCCGCACGATCTCACGGCCCTCTTCTGACTTGAGGTCGGCGCAGATGCTCTCCTTGCTGGCTGTCGTCTTCGCGGCGCTCATGTGTGCCATGATCCCTGTGCCGCCCAGCCCGCGCATCGGGTCGCCGCCATCGGTGGGCTCGACCTTGATCACGCGTGAGCCAAGGTCGCCGAGCAGCGACGCCGCCAGCGGGGCGGCGATGATGGTCGCGAACTCAAGGACGGTAATGCCGTCCAGTGGCGGGCGCGCACCGCCGTCCGAGCCAGGGATACGAGCGGGCTCGCGTGGTGGCTCGGAGAGGACTTCCTCGGTGTGCTGGCCTGGCTCGGGAGCGGGCGCGGCGATGCGGGCTGGGGTCTTTCGCAACTGCGCCAGCGCCCCGAGCTGACGGATACGCCCCAGCCGCGGGTGTTCCTGCTCAATGACCTCCCCGTTGGCGATCAAGTCCTCGTGATACAAGCCTTGCTGCGCCGTGCCGACGAGATCCGCCGCCACGTTTCCGTTCTCGCGGAAGGCCGCCATCCACTCATCGGCTGTCCGCTCTCGCGCACGCTCGAGCATGAGGTTACGCACCTCCTCGCGCGCCTCATCGTCGAGCATGTTCGGCGCTCCGGCGTAGCGCGGGTTACCGAGAATCTCATCGGTAAGCCCGAGCGCGACGATGGAGGACTGAAACAGGTGCTCGAGCAGGTTGGCCAGCTGGATCCAGCGGCCGTCCGAGGCAACCAACGGGTGATATCCAAGCGTGGGCATCGTGTCGAGCGACTGGTAGCGCGACCACATGCCACTCTGTGCCAACTCAGGATCGCGAGCCTTGATCTGTTCAAGGATGAGCGTATTCAAGTCGAACGGGAACAGCCCCTGGAGCAGACTGGTCTCGACGAGCTGGCCCGCGCCAGTGCGTTCGCGAGCATAGAGTGCGGCGAGGATGCCGGCGACGGCAGACAGCGCGGCGCCGTGGGTGCCCACCTGAACCGCGGGGAATGCCGGTCCCTCGCGACGGGCGATGTTCTGGAAGGCCCACATACGGCCGGACTTTGCGGCCACGAGCGCTTCATCCGCCGGGTAGTGCGCGTACGGGCCTCGCGACCCCCAGCCCGTGATCGAGCAGTACACGAGTCCCGAATTGAGGGCCGACAGCGTCTCATAGTCCGCTCCGTACTGCTCCGCGGCTCCCGGCGCGTATGAGGCGATTACGGCGTCCGCGCCCTGCGCCAATCGTTGCAACGACTCACGGCCAGCCGGAGTCTCCAAGTCCAGCGTGACGCTGCGCTTGCCTCGCAGCCACATCGGCGAGGCCGGCAGCCCGCGCGCGGA
>CAYGHU010000063.1:0-9432 GCA_964349785.1 uncultured Dehalococcoidaceae bacterium
CGCCACCAGACTGACATCGCCGATGGGCGCTTCGGCTCCTGGCTCCGGCGGCCAGCTGAGATCGACCACTTCGATGTTCGTCCGGCCTTCGGCGCTGGCGGCTTCCGCGAGCACGTCGCGCATGGATGGCGACGGCTCGACGGCGACGACGGTGTGCACGTGGCTGCTCATAGGGACGGCGAAGCGCCCACCACCTGCACCGATATCGAGCCACACGTCGTGTGGTCTCGCGAGTTCGATCAGGTACGACAACTCGTCAGCGTCGAGCACACCCGGGCGGAAGCGGGGCGCGCGGCGCGCCCAGAAGTCGGCAATCGGAGGCGGCGTGTCGCGGAGCCGCTCAATCTGCTCGCGGTTGGCGGCGACTAGCGTGCTATACGCCTCGAACGTTTCCTCGGCGGCGGGCCGGAGTCTGGTTGTGGCCTCCTCATAGTTCACGGGCGCGTCACCTGCGGCGTCGCTCGGACATTAACCATTCCATCCACCTCACTTCCGCGGGGCTCGACTGTCCACGAATTATCACTGCTGAGCCCAAAAGAGTATTGCGCGTCCGTACTATGCGAGCTTGTATTTCTGTACGAGTTACTCACATCATGAGTATTATCACCCATGGTAACCGGGCACCGGAAGACCCAGCGATAAGCGAGGCCGTTGATGACCGCAAGAAAGGCTCCAGTCGCAGTCCTGCAGCCGGAGCCGCTGTCGCCGGTGCAGTACGCGATTCTCGGTCTGCTGCATGAGCAAGCGGCCCACGGTTATGAACTGCAGCGCTCGTTCACTGAGGGCAGCGACCTCGCGGGAGTTGTCCATCTCGAGCAAGCCAGTCTGTATGCGGCGCTGAAAGACCTGGCAGGACGTGGGCTCATCGTCGGCACGGAGACGCGCGAAGGGCTGCGCCCACCACGGACGGTCTACTCACTCACGCGGACCGGCGAGCGTGTCCTCGATGGGTGGTTACAGACTCCGGTCGAGCGGCTGCGGCAGGTGCGCCTCGATTTCCTGCTGAAGGTGTACTTCGCACGACAGCGCAGCGAGGCCGCCGTGCGAACGCTCGTCGACGCGCAGATTGCCACGTGCCACCGCTACCTGGCGGACCTCGAGGCGCGCGCTTCGGAACTTGGTCCAGAGAGTTTCGCGTATCTCGTGACCCAGTCCCGGACGAGCGCGGCACGCAGCACGCTCGAATGGCTTCGCGAGTACCGGCGGCGGCTGTAACCACGGTTCGCCTCGGCGCACTGCGGGGAGGCGATGAAAGGAAGGGGAGACTCATGAGTATCCGCGTATGGCCCAGGCGGTTCGCTGTGCTCGCGCTGCTGTTCGCGGCTCTATTGGTCGTAGGCGTCGCGTGTGGGGACGAAGACGGTGGTACCGATGCGCCCGAGGCCCCGGCGGCGAGTTCCACTTCGGCCGCTATCTCTACTCCGGCGCTTCCACCGCTTTCCGGAAAGGTCACGGTGTTCGCCGCGTCCTCCCTGACCGAGTCGTTCAAGGCCATTGGTGAAGCGTTCACGAAGGTGAACTCCGGTGTCCGCGTCGAGTTCAACTTCGCCTCATCGAGTGCGCTCGCGACGCAGATCGAGCAGGGGGCGCCGGCAGACGTGTTCGCGAGCGCCGATGAGGCGCAGATGCAACGCCTGGTGAGCAAGGCCCTCATCGAGGGTCAACCGTCCGCGTTCGCGCGCAACGTTCCCGTGATCGTGATCCCCTTCAACAACCAGGCAAACATCATGAATCCGAAGGATCTTGCGAACGCGGGGGTAAAGATCGTGCTGGCGGCGCCCGATGTGCCGATCGGCAACTACGCGCGACAGATCATCGACAAGCTGGCCGCTGACACCTCGTACGGAGTGGGGTTCAAGGACGCCGCGCTCAAGAACGTGGTCTCGAACGAGGCGAACGTGCGGGCGGTATTGACGAAGGTCGAGCTTGGCGAGGCCGACGCTGGCATCGTCTATCGGACGGACGCGTTGATCTCGAAGGAGAGCGTGAAGTCCATCCCGATTCCGGACAGTGCGAATGTCGTGGCTACTTACCCAATCGCTGTCGTGCGAGACGCAAAGGATCGGGAGGCAGCCGCAGCCTTCGTGGAGTACGTCCGCGGCGCGAGTGGTCAGGCGATCCTGGCAACTGCCGGGTTCGAATCCAGGCGGTAACCGTGAGATGTCAACTCGCCAACTTCTCCCGGCGACGCACGTGGCCGGCCCGCTCCCGTTTCGGCAACCGAGGCCCTGGCTTGCACGACGCCATCTCCGAAGGCCACTCTGAGCCATGACCTCAGTGGACCGGCAGCACAGCCCGAACGGCCATCCGACGCGTAGTCCCTCGCTCGCCGCTCTGTTCGCCACGCCTGCTCTGCTGTTCGGTGCCTTCGTGGTCGCGCCCCTTGGTGCGCTCGTATATCGGGCGGCACAGGACGAACGTGTCGTTGATCGCCTGACGGACGAGGTAGTGATTGACGCGTTGCGGCTGTCGCTCATTACGAGCACGCTGACACTGGCGATCGCCCTCCTGCTTGGCGTGCCGCTCGCGTACCTCCTCGCGCGGACGCGATTTCCAGGGAAGCGCCTCGTCGACACGCTGGTGGATCTGCCGATGGTGCTGCCGCCGACGGTCGCCGGTGTGGCGCTGCTGGTGGCGTTCGGGCGGCGCGGCGTCTTTGGGCCGGTGCTCGATGGATTTGGCATCGAGCTGGCATTCACGGCCTCGGCGGTGGTGTTGGCGCAACTGTTCGTCTCCGCGCCGTTCCTTGTGCGGACGCTGAAGGCCGGTTTCGAGGCGGTCGACCCCACCTATGAGCAAGTGTCGGCGACCCTCGGCGTGTCGCCGTTACGGACGTTCTGGCGCATCACGCTGCGGCTCTCACGGCCAGCGCTCGTCGGCGGAGCGGTGCTGTGCTGGGTGCGCGCATTGAGCGAGCTGGGCGCAACCATCATCTTCGCGGGCAACTTCGAGGGGCGCACGCAGACGATGCCGCTCGCTATTATCAGCGCGTTCGAGTCGAGCCAGGGCCTTGCCGGCGCGATGGCGCTCTCCGTGATCTTGCTCGCCGTGGCATCCGCGTTGCTGGCCTTGCTGCGTGTCGCGTTGCGCGGCGATCAGTCCTTCGAAGCGTGATGCCGTGATCCGCGTCGACATCCAGAAACGCCTTGGCACGTTCATGCTGGAGACGGCATTCGAGGCGGGACACGAGACGGTCGTGCTGTTTGGCCACTCCGGATCGGGCAAGAGTGTGTCGCTTGCCGCCATCGCCGGGCTGCTCCGGCCCGACGCGGGCCGCATCGAGGTCGGCGGGCGGCCAGTGTTCGACTCGGCGCTCGGCATCGACTTGCCGCCCCAGCAGCGTAACGTTGGCTATGTCGTGCAGCAGCTGGCGCTCTTCCCGCACCTGACCGCCGCCGAGAACATCGGTTACGGACTCGTCGGCAGCTCGAAGGGCGCCCGTAGGCGGCGCGTCGCGGACCTCGTTTCGCTGTTGAGCCTCGATGGCCTCGAGGACCGTCTGCCGAAGCAGCTCTCGGGCGGCCAGCAGCAACGGGTGGCGCTGGCCCGCGCGCTGGCGCGACCGGTGGATGCGCTGCTGCTCGATGAACCGTTCTCGGCCCTCGACGAGGCGCTGCGTGGCGACCTGCGGGCTGAACTGCTCCGCCTGCGGAGTGAGCTCGCAGTGCCGGTCATCTTCGTCACGCACGACCTACGCGAGGCGTACCTCCTCGGCGACCGCATCGCGGTCATCGACGGCGGGCGCGTGCTCCAGTTCGCTCCTCGCGGTGAGGTATTCCAGCGCCCTCGGTCGCGGCGGGTCGCGCAGCTTACCGGCGTCCGCAATCTCTTCGACGGCTGCGTCGATCGCGGGAGGGTGCTGGTCGCCGGGTTGCCGCTGCGTGCCGAGGCGCCGGCGGGCGCTGGCCCCGACGTGGACGTCGCGATCCGCGCCGAGCGCTGCAACCTGCGCCGCACCGACCCTGAGGGAGAGCTGCCGGAGAACTGCTTCGTCGCGAGGGTGGTCGCGGACCTGCCGTTCGGCAACACGCACACGCTCCACCTCGAACCGGAAACCGTCGGGCCCGCGGTCGAGGTGGAGGTCGCCTCTCGCCCCTACGAAGTGCTGGGCGTCGCGCACCGGGATCGCTGGGTGGTGGAACTGCCAGCGCCGGATTTGCATGTCATGGTGCGGTGAGCCGGCGGAGTCCATCGAGGTGGGCATCAGGCCGGAGGAAGTGGCGGGCATTGAAGCTTCGCTTCAGCGCGCGTCCAAGCAGGCGGTCGGAGAACCCGCTCCAGCAGCGCGTAGGCGCAGGCCTTGTTGTAGGGTGACGAGGTTTGTCGAGACGGTGACAGGCAGCCGTCACCCCGCTAGATTCGCCTCTGGGAGGTTAGCTTCTGCCTCCGCAATGTCGCGAGCCTCTGGCGAAGCGTGCTTATCGGTTCCGACCAACAATATTGGACAAGGGGCTTGGCGCAGGATGCGGCGCAGCGTGGCGGCTCGGCCGGGCTCCAGACGGCTGCGGCGTGCGACGACAATCGCGTCATGGTCGTGCGCCGTGGCGAAGCGCACGATCTCCCGGCCGGCATCGCCCCTGGCGAGGTACGCGTGGACCTCCACGTCTGAAGGGCAGAAGGCGCAATTCGTGAGGAGGCGGTCGAGTACCTCATTCGCCCACTGCGGCCATTCATGCTGGGGCGCGTCCACATATCGCGGCGCCCCGAGGCTGCCGGGCTCGCCGGGTGCATGGACGTCAGGAGTAGAGACGTAAAGCAAATCGATGGTTGCATGCAGCTGACCGCAGAGTTTGGTCGCGGGGCGGAGCACGGCAGCCGTAGTAGGGGTGCCGTCCATCGGCAGGAGCAGCCGGCGCAGTCCCCGGCCATCCTGCTCCCATCTCGATGCAACTTCCGGCCGCACCAGCAGGATCGGTTGTTCGGTATAGGCGGCGACCTGCTCCGCCACCCGCCCGAGTCGAGCTCCGCCTTCGACTTCGCGGCCATGCGTCGTCAGCACGACCACGGCTACATGGGGATCGGCCGCGCGGCGCAGGAGAACCTCGGCCGGGTCGCCGACGTCGGTGCGCAATGCGATGTCTGTGGTTGTATACGCCGTCAGCCCGAGATGGGCGCGCAACCGTTCAGCCGATGCCGGGCGCTCGCCGATAAACAAAACCTCGAGCACCGCATCGAGTTGAGCCGCGACCGCGCGCGCGAGCGGGATTGCGGTCGCCGCCGCCGGCGACCCGTCTAGCGCGACGAGGACGATTGAGCCGTGTCCGGTCTCAGAGTTCATCGGATCCTCCTGCTGGCGTCTTCGGGCTCAGTGGCGCGACCACAACCTCGCCCGGCCGAAGACGGTATTCAGCATCACCGATACTGATGCGCAGCGGCCTCCCCCGCAGGAGCGTCACCGCGACGGTTTGGCCCGCGTCCGGCCCGCGCGCCTCGATGCGCAGGTGCCGGCCGCGCCACCGCACGGGGAACGCAAGCGTGCGCCAGTGATCGGGAAGGTGGGGGTCGATCCGCAGTTGCTCACCGCCGAGCTCGAGGCCGCCGAACCCGAAGACAGCGAGTTGCCACAGGCCACCGAGCGCGGCGATGTGCACGCCGGCGGCGGAGTTGCCCATGGTGTCGTCCAGGTCGACCGCGGCGGTCTGTTCAAAGTAGCGCCGGGCGAGCTCCATCCGGCCGAGACGCGCCGCGATGAGTCCGTGGACCGGCGGGCTCAACGAGCTGCCGTGGCCGCATCGGGGCTCGTAGTAATCGAAATTGCGTTCCCACACTTCGCGCGTATGTTCGGCGCCGAGCAACGCGAGCAGCATCAGCACGTCCGCCTGCTTGATCACCTGGGAGCGCCGGGTGCGTTCGGGACCCAGCACTACGTCCATCGGCGCCGTCTGGCCGGCATACTGCGCCAGATCGACCGCTTCCAGTCCGAAGAAGCCTTCGAACTGCTCGTATAGCCCGCTCTGCTCGTCGAACTGGGACACGAGCCTGTTGGCGACCTCTTCCCATTGCTCCAGTTCATCCGGACTCAGATGGAGTGCGGCGCGCAACGCCTCCCACCGGCCGGGCCAGCGGCTGCTGATCAGCCGCGCGAACGCCAGCCCACACTCGAGGTTCCAGCGCGCCATCCGGTTCGTGTAGGCATTGTCGTCCACTGTCTCGTGGTACTCGTCGGGGCCGATCACGCCGCGGATGTGGTAGAAACCGTCAGCCTCACGTCGCGCCCGGCTCGCCCAGAACCGGGCGGTCTCGATCACGATCTCCGCGCCGGCCTCCCGCAGGAACGCGTGGTCATGAGTAGCGTGCCAGTATTGCCATACGGCGTAGGCTACGTCGGCGCTGATGTGGTGCTCCTGGACGCCGCTGCGGATCGGGATGACCTGGCCGTCAGGGCCGAGCGCGAACGGTGGCGTCGCTTCCTCCCCGGTCGCGGCCGACTCCCATGCGTAGAGCGCTCCGCGGTAGCCCAGCGCGGCGGCCTTCGCGCGCGCGGCAGGCAAGGTGCGGTGGCGGTAGAGAAGCATTGCTCGTGCCGCCTCCGGCCAGGTCAGCGTATAGAAGGGCAGGAGGAAAATCTCCGTGTCCCAGAACACGTGGCCGAGGTAGCCGTCACCGGTCAGCGCCCGCGCGCCCACCGAGGTGCGGGAGCTCTCCGGGTTGGCCGCGCCGATCAGGTGGTAAGTGGCGAAACGCAGCGCCTGCTGCGCGGGCTCATCGCCCTCGACCGCCACTTCAGCGGCATCCCACCGCTCCGTCCATGCGCGCTGATGAGCGGCGAGCAGGCGAGGCCCCCCGATACGCCGCGCGCGGGGCACCTCCTCGGCCGCCCGCTCCGCCGGGCTGTCCGCTCCGGCGCGGGAGACGCGGATCGTGCGGACAAGGTCGGCTGGCCGCCCTGGCACCGCCGCCCAGCGCCAACGGTGACGTCCGTCCGCTGCACCCAATTCTGGCAACTGGCCGCCGCCAAGCCAGACGGCCGCGGACTCGGCGATCGCGAGAAACTGCTCGCCGGCCGCGGTGCGCCACAACGAACGTCCGGCATCGGCCTGCAGCGGCAGGAGATCCTCAGCAACCGGCTCAAGCCAGGCCTCCAGCTCGATGAGGACCGGCCGCGCTGCCTCGACTCGGACGACCTGCAGGCCCAGGCTCCGGGTGTCGAGGGAGACCAGCCGCAGCGTCTGGAGGTGCACCTCGTGTCCGGCCGGAGTGCGTTGGATCCAGTCGGAACGCAACAGGCCGTGCCGTAAGTCCAGCGCGCGAGAGTGCGCCACCGTCTCCCCTTCGCCGATCAAGAGATCGTCGTCTCCCACACGCACGCGGATGCGGAGCCAGTCAGGCATCGAGATCAGCGCGGGGAGGCCATGGTGACGCGGCGAGGCACCGAACAGGCCAGCGACGAACGTGCGCGGGTGCGAGGCCATGGTTGGGATCTCGATGGACGCGCGCACGCCCAGGACACCGTTCGAGATCGCGAAGCGGGACTCCAGCTCGTGCTCCAATGGTGGGGAGTAGCCATGCTCGTCCATGGCCCAGCCGCGCTCGACCGGGGAACCTATCGCTTCCGCGATCCACTGGGGCGGTTGCGACGCACTACGGGAGTGACGCTGGGCATCGGACGCGGTGCTCATGGACGCCTGCTTTCACCTCTCAGCTCCGGGAGCATCAGCGGTGGCGGCGCGGGGCCTCGCGCGCCCGGGCGGACGCGACCATCCGGCCGCCCCTAGGCGGCGCCTCCGCCATGCAGGGATCGAGGTCCCTGGAGACGGAGCGCACCGGTGTCCGCCGCATCAGGCAATGCGCCCCGCGCCACCACGCGCGCGTAGACGCGCTCGTATCCATCCACCATTTGCCGGCCGCTAAAGTGCTGCTCCGCATGGATACGACAGGCGCGGCGGTCGATCGCGCCGGCCAGATGCACGGCATCGGCCATCTCGAGTAACGAATCGCAGATGTAGCCAGTGACGCCGTCCACTACGACCTCAGGCACCGAGCCGCCACGCCAGGCGATGACCGGGGTCCCGGTCGCCATCGCCTCCACCATCGTCAGGCCGAACGGCTCCGGCCAGTCGATGGGGAAGAGGTACGCGTACGCGCCGCCCAGGAGCGCGTCCTTCTCTTGCTCGTCCACTTCGCCCACGTACTCCACCAGTGGGCAGTCGCGGATCAGGGGAGCAATCTCGGACTGATAGTACTCCTGGTCGGCCGGGTCGACTTTCGCCGCGATGATCAGCCGCATCCCAACCGACCGGGCGATCTCGATCGCCCGGTCCGGCCGCTTCTCGGGGCTGATGCGTCCGAGAAAGATCAGGTAGTCGCCGGGGTCTGGCTGGAAGTGGAAATGAGAGAGGTCGATGCCGTTGTACACGGTGGCGATCCAGTTCGCGTCTGGCATGTAACTGCGTTGGCTGTCGCTGATCGAGACGAGCGGCTGTTCTGGAAACAGCTGGTGCGGCGTGCGCATTGCGCGCGAATCCAGCCGCCCATGGACGGTCGTGACCGTCGGAGTCGTCGCAAGGCGCGCGAAAGGTAACGCGATCGAGCCGACGTGATTGTGAATCACGTCGAATTCGTCTGCGCGCGCGTACACGTCTCCTGCCTGCCCCAGCTCATAGGGCAGATAGTCGTCGATCCTCGGATCGAGACGCAGCGCCCGCGGCCAGAACGCGGAAAGCCGCGCGTGTGTGAGCGAGTCACCGCTCGCGAACAGCGTCACGTCATGCCCGCGGCGGACCAGCTCTTCTGTCAGTACCGACACCACCCGCTCAGTACCGCCGTATTGAAGTGGCGGTACCGGTTCGATCAGTGGCGCTAGCATCGCGATCCGCATCGCACACCACCTTTGCATGGCGAAAGATTCGGCGAACGCCGCCCGAGTGACGGTTGCCAGTCCACGCTGCCCGTAATCTGGCACGGCGCGGGCGTGGGAGGACAGTGCCGGTGGTCATGCGCTGGGAGGGACGTATGCCCTCCGCGGCCGCTGACGGCGAATGGGCAGGCCAGCCTCCTGGATACATGAGTATAGAGGGCGTTGCAACTCGGCGTCGCCCATTGGGACCGCTGGGTGGTGGAGCTCCTGGCGCCGGACGCCGTGCGCGTTCAGCCGCCGCTTCCGCCATCAGGCCCGAGGTACTTCTCGATGAGCGCGCGGAAACGGGGCCCGAACTCCGGATCTGCCCGCGGCCCCTCGAAGTCGGCGTCAGTGAGCAGGTGGCGGCGGTTGCTGTAGCCTCGCTCCAATGCCTGTTCGAGGACGAGCAAGCATTCCGGGAACCGTCCCATCAACGCGTAGGTGCAGACTTTGTTGTAAAGCGTGTCGGGGTGGTCGGGGCGCACTTCGAGCGAGCGGTCATAGGCGGCCAGCGCCTCCTCGTAGCGCTCGAGCTTAGCGAGCGCGTTGCCGCGGTTGTACAGCGTGTCGGGGTCGTCGGGGCGCAGTTCGAG